>CAVCYJ010000051.1:0-16173 GCA_963605995.1 Holdemanella biformis
TTCACAGTTACGAGTCAAAATCCATTGAAAATCGCCTGCGGCGATGGGATTTTGATGCATCACGTTAGCAGTATCTAACTTTTAGTTGCAGGGTTTTGGTGTTTGTGTTAGAATATCTGGAGAATTTGAACTTTTATGTCATTTTGTTATCAGGAGGAGATATGTTTATGAAGCAAAAAACAGCCTACCTCGGGCTTTTTTCGGCTGTGGCTATTATTCTGGGATATGTGGAATCGCTTGTTCCGGTATTTGCCGGGATTCCTGGAATTAAACTTGGACTTGCAAATCTGGGTGTGCTATTTATACTGAAGAAATATTCATTTAAAGAAGCTGCTCTGGTTTCTGTGGTGCGCATTCTGGTGATCGGATTTATGTTTGGAAATCTGTTCAGCATCCTGTACAGTCTGGCAGGTGCAGCGCTCAGTATGACAGTTATGACGCTTATGTTAAAAAACACCTCCTTCAGTCTGATCGGAGTCAGCGTTGCAGGAGGTGTTTCGCACAATATCGGTCAGCTTATCATCGCCATGCTGATCGTAAATAATGCAAGTGTGCTTGTATACACTCCTGCACTTCTGGCAGCAGGTGTTGCAGCAGGTGTTGTGATCGGAGGACTGACAACCGAAGTTGTAAAAAGGGTCCATATATGAAAAGTCAGTACAGCGAAAATTAAGTAACGGCCACATTGTCAGGCGGATATTCGCAATCTGCCTGACAATGTGGCCGCTGGTTTATTTTAGTCTTCCTCAATATGTTCTCTGCCCTGATTGATAATTGTGCGGACATGATCATCTGCCAGAGAATAGAAAATAGATTTTCCCTCTCTGCGGCTTTTGACCAGCTTGTTCTGCTTCAGGATGCGAAGCTGATGAGAAATTGCAGACTGGGTCATATTCAGTGCCTTTGCGAGATCACATACACATACTTCTGCCTCGAATAATACAAACAGGATACGGATTCTGGTAGAATCACCAAACACCTTGAATAATTCTGCCAGGTCATAAAGCTCTGTTTCCTCCGGAAGAGTCTCATCTACGATCTTCAGCAGATCTTCATGAATTTCATCGTTTTCACATTTTTCACATATTTCTTCTTTGCGTACTTCCATTCTCTTACCTGTCACCTTTCCAGCTTATCACAAAAGGTTACTGTTCAGTGCCTTCACAGTTACGAGTCAAAATCCATTGAAAATAGCCTGCAGCGATGGGATTTTGACTTGTATGTCTCGGGATTTTGGCATTTTCATGCCAAAACACCTCGCGGGATAGCAGACTGCTGAATAGTTACCTGCTTTCACTATAAGTTCTTCACAAATAAGGTACGGATGGCATTTAACACGGCAATGATCATAACACCTACGTCTGCAAAGATTGCCATCCACATATTCGCAATACCCAGTGCGCCAAGAATCAGACACAGGATTTTAATACCGATCGCAAAATAAATATTTTCATATACAATACGGATACATTTCCGTGCGATCTTGATCGCCTTGGAGATCTTCAGCGGATCATCATCCATCAATACGATATCTGCCGCTTCAATAGCTGCATCTGAGCCAAGTGCTCCCATTGCAATACCGATATCAGCCCTGGATAATACAGGTGCATCATTGATACCGTCACCTACGAATGCAAGCTTATCCTTTTCAGACTTCTGATGAAGAAGTGCTTCTACTTTGGAAACCTTGTCAGCAGGCAGAAGTTCGCTGTATACTTCCTGGATTCCAAGCTCCTTCGCAACCTGATCAGCCACACGTTTGGAGTCGCCTGTCAGCATGACAGTCTTGCTGATCCCGGCCTTCTTCAGCTCAGCAATCGCTTCTTTTGCATGAGGTTTGATGATATCAGAAATCAGGATATGTCCTGCATATTTGCCGTCAACAGCCATATGTACAACGGTTCCCACGTGGTGACAGTCCTGATAAGTGATTCCAAGCCTGTCCATTAACTTCGTATTCCCGGCAGCTACAGATACACCGTCAACTCTGGCAATTACACCATTACCACTGATTTCTTCAATATCGGTAACACGATTTCTGTCGATCGGTTTACCATATGCTTTCTGCAGGCTCTTACTGATCGGATGGGAAGAAGAGCACTCCGCAAGTGCCGCATACTCTAATAATTTCTCCTCAGACATTGGGGTATGATGTATACCGCTTACTTCAAAAACACCCTGAGTCATCGTACCGGTCTTGTCAAATACAACATATTTTGTCTGAGCCAGTGTTTCCAGATAGTTGGAGCCTTTGACCAGGACACCCTGATTGCTGGCACCGCCGATTCCTGCAAAGAAACTTAACGGAATACTGATAACCAGGGCACAGGGGCAGCTGATTACAAGGAATGTAAGGGCTCTGTAGATCCAGTCTCCCCACATAGCCGTTTTTCCCATAATAAGAAGTACGATCGGCGGGATAAAAGCAAGAGCAAGAGCTCCGTAACATACTGCCGGTGTATAGTATTTCGCAAATTTGGAGATAAAATTCTCGGATCTTGACTTTCTTGAACTGGAATTCTCTACCAACTCCAGGATCTTGGATACTGTAGATTCACCGAATTCCCTGGTTGTACGGATTTTCAGCAGACCTGTCATATTGATACATCCGCTGATCACTTCATCTCCCGCTTTCGCATCACGCGGAAGGCTCTCGCCTGTCAGCGCACTTGTATTTAAGGTAGAAGTTCCTTCTGTGATCACACCATCGATCGGCACCTTCTCACCCGGCTGAACAACAATGATCGTTCCGATCTCTACTTCATCCGGATCCACCTGTTCCAGCGTTCCGTCTTTCTCTATGTTCGCATAATCAGGACGGATATCCATCAGTTCACTGATGTTTCGTCTGCTCTTTCCTACTGCATAGCTCTGGAAAAGCTCTCCGATCTGATAGAAAAGCATAACCGCAACACCCTCGGAGTAATCACCAAGGAGGATTGCACCTACCGTAGCTACCGCCATCAGGAAATTCTCGTCAAAAACCTGTTTATTTAAAATACCCTTGAATGCTTTCTGCAGGATATCATAGCCGATAACCAGATACGGGATCATAAAAAGCCCGAATCTTAAATATCCCTCTACAGGCAATAATGAAAAAGCAACGATCAGTACTGCTGCAATGATGATCCTGATAAGCATTTTCTTCTGCTTCTTATTCATATCAATACCTCTCTCTTCTTATAAAAGCAGGACTGCTGTAAAAACATCTCCGGCGGGGATATTCACCGCAAAGATCAGTTTTATACAACAGTCCCTCACCTGGTACATTCAGGATTAAAGATAGATTTCGCAGTCGTCTTCTACCTTCTTGCAGTTCTTTAATACGTCCTGCATAACAGCCTTCGGATCCTGTCCGTCTTCGAATTCAACGATCATCTTCAGCATCATGAAGTTTACTGTTGCATCCTTAACACCAGCTGTGTTTTTGGCAGCTTCCTCCATTTTGTTTGCACAGTTTGCACAGTCTACATCGATCTTATAAGTTTTCTTCATGATATTTTTCCTTTCCGGCTCATCTTTTCGTATTATCATATGAGCACTTGTTCATTTGTTTGATTTTATTATAGCATTCTTTTTCATTCTGTCAATAGATTTTGGCAGATTTCTTTACGGAAATGCAAAATTGTGTTATAATCCACATTATCAGATTAACGTGTTGCTTTAATGTTTCAGAAACCTGGATAGCATTATCCGGCAGGTATCAGAATCGTATAAAAATGATGGTTACTGTAAACAGCATGAACAGTAACATATGATACTCTTTGACAGAACATGACTGCTGCCACTGTTTTCGTGCGGCGGTTCACAACAGCAATATCGGAAAGACTAAAGGAGGGAGTATCAGTATGGCGATACATGAATCAGGAGAAGATTATCTCGAAGCGATCCTTATGATCAAAAAAAGAAACGGAAATGTCCGTTCTATTGACATTGCACGTGAACTGTCTTTCTCAAAGCCAAGCGTCAGTGTTGCAATGAAGAATTTAAAAGCCAGCAATTACATCACGATTGATGAAAACGGTTTTATCAATCTGACAGAGACAGGTCAGGAAATTGCAGATAAGATTTATGAAAGGCATACATTTCTGTCCGGGTGGCTGACTTCTATCGGAGTCGACCCGAAAACAGCTGCCGAGGACGCCTGTAAGATGGAGCATGCGATCAGCGCAGAGAGTTTTGCAGCCATTAAGAAGTCCATTGCAGATACGCATTAGTACAACGAATATCAGGGTAATTCCCGAAAATGCTGCAACTGATTCATCTCATCAGAGCGTGAAATCCACGAAATTGCCATGAACGTAAAATCAGTAAAAGCCGGAAGCAAATGATCACTTCCGGCTTTCTTTATCATTTATTTCTTATCATTCCTCTTCTTTCGGAAGATAATTTCTCATACTTCTTAAACTGATCGTCAGTGTTGACATATTGTGAAGCAGTGCAGAGGTCGTAGGCATGATGATGCCTGTAACTCCAAGCGCGATCAGCCCGCCATTTACACCAATGATCGTTCTGTAGTTATTGTGGATACGTTTCATCAGTGCTGTGCTGAGCCTCTTTAATGTTACGATCTCATGGAGATTGTCTGCTGAGATTGTAACATCTGCGATCTCACGCGCAATAGCCGCACCGTCGCTGATCGCAATCCCCACACTGGCAGAAGAAAGTGCCAGAGAATCATTGATCCCGTCACCGATCATAATAACTTTATGTCCCAGCTTCTTCTCTTTTTCCACGAAGGATGCCTTGTCTTCCGGCAGAACTTCAGAATAGTATTCATCTACTCCTACACGTTTCGCGATCGCTGCTGCTGTACGTTCGCTGTCGCCTGTCATCATTACGACTTTTGTGATTCCGGCTTCTTTTAATTCACGCACTGCATCCGCCGCTTCTTCACGAAGCGGGTCTTCCACACAGATCACAGCAGCAAGCCTGCCTTCAATAGCAAGGTATAAGTGAGAGCACTCCAGTGGAAGATTATCAAACCGTTCTTCCATTCCTTCCGGAATTACGCACTTCTCATCTTCCATTACAAAATGCCAGCTGCCGATCACTGCCTTCTTGTCTTCAATCGTTGTGGAAATACCGTGAGCCACGATATATTCTACTTTTGAATGCATTTCTTCATGAATAAGGTGTTTCTCCCTAGCCGCATTGACAACTGCTCTCGCCATGGAATGAGGGAAATGCTCCTCCATGCATGCCGCAATACGCAGAAGCTCATCCGCACTCAGTTCTTCACTGAAGGATACCACATCTGAAACTACAGGTTTCGCTTTGGTAAGTGTGCCTGTTTTGTCAAATACGATAGTTGTGGCATCGGCCATTGCTTCCATATATTTGCCGCCTTTTACAGTAATACTGTGGGTACTTGCCTCACGGATCGCTGATAGTACGGAAATCGGCATGGCAAGCTTCAGTGCGCAGGAAAAGTCTACCATAAGCACAGCAAGAGTCTTGGTCATATTTCTGGTGAGCAGATAAGTAACACCTGTACCTGCAAGCGTATACGGAACTAGTCTGTCTGCCAGATGTTCGGCATTACTCTCCACAGAAGACTTCAGCTTCTCGGAATCCTCGATCATGCTGACGATCTTCTCATAACGGCTGGCTCCGGCTGCTTCTTTAACCCTGACAGTCAGTTCACCCTCTTCGAGAACAGTTCCCGCATAGGCGAAGCTTCCCTCTGCCTTACGTACCGGTGCTGATTCACCTGTAAGAGAAGTCTGATTAACCATTGCCTCTCCGGCTATAACATTTCCGTCAAACGGAACCACATTTCCCATATGTACCCGTACCAGATCACCTGCTTTAACAGAAGAAACAGGCACAAGGATTTCCTGTCCGTCTTCGTTGACAAACCACACCCTCTCTGCATTGATAGACATACTTCTTGCAAGGTCATTGACAGATTTCTTGTGGGTCCACTCTTCCAGGATCTCACCGATTCCAAGCAGGAACATGGTGGAACCTGCAGTATTGAAATCTCTGCGGAGCATAGATACACCGATTGCCGTTGCATCCAGAACAGGTACTTCCAGTCTGCCCTTCATCAGAGTACGCACACCATGATAAATGTACTTCACTGATTTTGCTGTGGTAAGTGCCACACGTATCGGGTACGGAAGGAACATTTTGTTTAATGCCCGCATTACTACGGAATTGATCAGTTTCTCTTTATAAGTTTCATTTAATTCACGTCCCGAATTCTCGAGAGCAGTCTCAGGTACCTGAACAGTTTCATAGGAAAATCTGCTCAGTAAACGGATCAGTTCATCTCTGCCTCCGGTATAGACAACCGTCACATCCTGAGTTCTCACATAAACCGAAGCCTTGCTGATATTTGCCTGATTCTCCAGATAACACTGCAGAATATCAGCCTGTCTGTAGGTCATGCGTTTCTGTGCAAGGTGGATACGGATTCGTCCTTTTATTTCATGCTTAATAGCAAATTTCATTATTCTTCGCTGCCTTCTTCTGTTGTTTCTTCTGTCTCTTCTTTGAAATCTGTTACTTCTTCGGCTGTATCTTCTACTACTTCTTCAGCTGCCGCTCTGTCTTCGTTGATCTGCTGAGCTTCTGCATAGATATCTTCAGCATTCTCCTGGATTGCAGAAGCTGTTTTCATCACGCAGGCTTTTGCACGTAAAACGGCTGCCGTGCAGTTTGTGTAGAGTTTCTTTGCATCCTTGCTTGTGAGGATTTTGATACCTGCTGTACCAAAAGCTACTCCTGCTGCAAAAATCCCTGTTTTCTTACCGTCAAATTTAATCATTGATTTTATCCTCCTGAATAATATTTTAGAATTTATTAAGTAACTTTTTTGAAATTATCCGATAATCCGATAATTATCAGACAATATCATGGATTTAGATATTGTTTTCGACATCAGCTTATCCATATTTTAACTATTATACAGCCAAATTTTTTAAATTTCCACCACTTTTTCTTTATTGATAAACATTTTCACCTTTACGTATGAAAACCGCCGGAAAATTTTGTGCAATGTCTTCCGGCGGTCATGATTCTCTATCTGAATTGTTTGTTGTTTTCGAATTTATAAATCACAGGAATTCACAACCATTCGTTCGATTTCCTGATTATCAATGTAACCGCATGCCTTCAGACCTGCAAGGACTACATTGTTAAAATTGTCTCTGGATAATTTCTGGACGGTATTATCATCCAGTTCGATCGTGCAGACGCTCTCGCCTCTGCATTCCGGATTTCTCACGATTTTGTACATATTTCTTCTGCTGATCGCTCCGATCTCCTCCAGAAGATTTACCATTCGGTACACCGTTGCTGATCCGATGCCCGGATCCAGGCGGGATGCGTTGTAATAAATTTCTTTACAGCAGGAACACTCATTCTCAAGAATGACTTCCAACAACATTCTTCTCTGTTTGGTAATCCTGCATCCTCGCTTCTTTAATTCCTGGATTACGACATCTTTCTGCATTCGGGTTCTCTGGTAATTTGGTTCTTCACATCTGTCCTGTTTCTGTAACGCTGCTCCCAAGATCACACCACCCTTCCGCTGATTATTTCTGTCAGTCAGTATTTATCAGTGGCACCCTCTGCAGTGGCTGCAGTCTCCGCCGCATGATGATTTGCCGCTTTTTTTGTCTTTGACAATGCTTCTTATTATAAGTACCACGATCAAAAGCAGGATTGCTCCCACAACTAAAGTTCCCATAACCGACACCTCCTGCCGACATTTTCTTACTGTTTAACAGAGCCCGCATCACATGTGACGCAGGCTCCTGTTTTTATCACTATTTATCTGGCCTTTGCCATACCTTTTACATTTACATTCAGGCTGTCACTTTCCTTATATGGTCTGAATAACAGATACAGGAAACCAACGATGATGGCAAATGCAACAATTGTCCAGATGCCAAATCCGCCGCCTGTGAGCAGAGTACCGATCTGGTAGATGCAAAGGGATACAAGATATGCAAGACCACACTGATATCCGATTGCAAAGAAGAACCATTTTGTATTGTTCATCTCTCTCTTGATCGCACCCATAGCTGCGAAACATGGAGCGCAAAGAAGGTTAAATACCAGGAATCCATATGCTGCGATCGGTGTCATAGCTGCTGCCAGATTGCCCCAGATTTCAGAACCATCTTCTGCAACTTCCGCGAATCCGTAAAGCATACCAAAGGTTGCTACTACGTTCTCTTTTGCAATCAGACCTGTAACAGCTGCAACTGCCATCTTCCAGCCTTCGCCGGCTTTTGTCCAGCCAAGAGGTGCGAAGATCCATGCGATTGCTGTACCGATCTTGGCAAGAATACTCTCGTTAAGTTCTTCAACCATACCGAAGCTTCCGCCTTCCCATCCGAAGTTCATCAGGAACCACAGAACAATTGTTGAAAGGAGGATGATAGTTCCGGCTTTCTTAATAAAGGACCAGCCTCTTTCCCACATACTTCTTAAAATGTTGCCAACTGTCGGCCAGTGGTATGCAGGAAGCTCCATAACGAACGGAGCCGGGTCACCGGCGAACATTTTTGTTTTCTTTAAGATGATACCGGAGCAGATGATCGCTGCGATACCAACGAAATAAGCACTTGTTGAAACCCATCCGCTGTTTCCGAAGAATGCACCTGCGATCATGGCAATGATCGGAAGTTTAGCTCCACACGGAACGAATGTAGTTGTCATAATTGTCATTTTTCTGTCACGGTCATTTTCAATCGTACGGGATGCCATAACACCAGGTACACCACATCCGCTTCCAATAAGCATCGGGATGAAGGATTTACCGGAAAGACCGAATTTACGGAAAATTCTGTCCATGATAAACGCAACACGGGCCATATATCCGCAGGATTCAAGAAATGCAAGGAAAATAAATAATACAAGCATCTGAGGTACGAAACCAAGAACAGCTCCGACACCGGCTACGATACCGTCAACGATCAGTCCCTCTAACCATGCAGCACAGTTTACAGCTTCGAGAGCTGACTGGATTGCAGGAGGAATGATATCTCCAAACAGAACATCGTTTGTCCAGTCTGTTACGAAAGTACCTACTGTAGTTACAGATACATAATATACGATCCACATTACTACTGCGAAGATCGGCAGTGCCAGCCATCTGTTGGTAACGATACGGTCAATCTTATCAGATGTAGTAAGCTTATCTTTTCTTGCTTTGGTCACGCACTGACCGATAATGGAAGAAATATAAACATATCTCTCGTTTGTGATGATACTCTCTGTATCGTCATCAAACTCGTTTTCCATCTCTCTGATCTCGGCAGACACATCTACGGAAGATTTCATCTGCTCTTTGATCTTGTCATCTCTTTCGAGAAGCTTGATCGCGAAGAATCTCTTCTGTTCTTCCGCAACCACACCGGTCAGTTTATCTTCAACTGTACTGATGATCTCTTCTGCTTTCTCGCAGAACTCATGAACAGGTGTTAATTTCTTTTTGCTCTGCGCAATGGAAACAGCCTTATTTGCCGCTTCTGTGATTCCTGTTCCTTTCAGGGCTGAAATTGTAACGACTTCACAGCCAAGTTTCTTTTTCAGCTTGTCGATATGTATTTTGTCACCGTTCTTCTCGACAATATCCATCATGTTGACAGCCATGATGACCGGAATGCCAAGTTCCAGGATCTGTGTTGTCAGATACAGGTTACGTTCAATGTTGGTACCATCAACGATGTTAATGATCGCATCCGGTTTCTCCTGAAGGATGTAATTTCTTGCAACCACTTCCTCAAGTGTGTACGGTGATAAAGAATAGATACCCGGTAAGTCAGTGATGATGACATCTTTATGTCCCTTTAACTTACCCTCTTTCTTTTCGACAGTTACACCTGGCCAGTTACCCACAAACTGGTTTGAGCCGGTCAGTGCATTGAACAATGTCGTTTTACCGCAGTTAGGATTACCTGCGAGTGCAATTTTTACTGACATAATCTCTCTCCTCTGATTTTTTGATCTTTTTAGATTTATGGTAACTGTTCAGCGCCTTCACAGTTACGAGTCAAAATCCATTGAAAATCGCCTGCGGCGATGGGATTTTGACTTGTATGTCTCGGGATTTTGGCATTTTCATGCCAAAACACCTCGCGGAATAGTAGACTGCTGAATAGTTACGATTTATGATCTACTTATCAGATCTTCCCTGGCTGCCTCAGTATCCGGCAGCCGTATTAGCCATCGCTAATTCTTAGCCTCCGTTAACTATTAGGCAAAGCTAATTGTTAGAAAGACCTAACATGATGTCAAAATGATTATTCTACAACAATCATCTCGGCATCTGCTTTACGTAAGGATAACTCATATCCTCTTACAGTTACTTCTACAGGATCTCCCAGCGGTGCAACTTTTCTTACATAAACTTCCACACCTTTGGTGATTCCCATATCCATGATTCTTCTCTTTACCGGGCCTTCTCCGGTAAGCTTCTGGACTTTAACCGTCTCTCCAACATGAACATCTTTTAATGTCTTCAAGTTTCTTTCCCTTCTTTCCCTGATATGAACCAGCTCCTCAATTGGAGCGATCCATATTAGATTTTATTTTTCTCTCAGGAAGAAATTATGGTTCAGACCATAATCTTGTTTGCCATATCTTTGCCAATGGCAACCCTGGATTCTTTAACATTAACGATCAGGCTTCCGTTAATCTCAGAAACAACTGTCACAACTCCTCCTACTACGAAACCGAGTTCTTCAAGATGTCTCTTAACCTCTTCTTTACCTCCGATCCTTTTAATTGTAAAAGGCTCACCGGCATTTACCATTGATAACGGCATTTCTTCATCCCTTCCTTTTCATTTAATAAGTGATAAACATTATCTTTATCATGAGGTTAGTGTATTCTAATTTTGGTTAGATGTCAATAACTTTATGTGTTTTTTTATTGATAAAGTTTTTCATTCACGTACATTAATAAAGTTTTTCAGTAATGTTTACCGGAGCCTCTGGCAACGGATCTCTAGCAGCGGGCTTCAAGAATGCCATTCAGTGCGTTGCCGCTGCTGGTATGACAGCGGACAATATCTGTAGAAGAACCGACTTCATCCAGGGCACATTTCACCATCTTGTGTGATACAGTATTGGTAAAAAGGACCAGAAGATCCGGACATCCGATCTTCTTGCTGAAATCCGCTTCCATCTGCGTGAATACCTTGCATTTACATTTGTAAGACTTGCATATTTTTTTATACTGTGCCACCATGCGGTCATGTCCGCCCACGATTACTACGCTCATATATTTCTCCTCCTGATATGGTATATTTTGTAACCATCCAGCAGGCTGCTCTTCCTCGAGGTACTGAACAGTTACGTATTTTTAATCTTTCATGTGGTTTGATGTAGTTATATGTAACAGTTATTCATCTCTAACTATAAGTTAGTATAAACTAACACAAGTTTTTTGTCAATACCATTTATTTATTCAGCGGATATGATATTTGCTGTTACTGTTTACCCACAAAAAGACCGCCACACATTTTCTTCTGTGCAACGGTCTTTGGGGCTAAATTGTCGTATATTTTACGGTAATGAAATATCATCCAGTATTCCGGTAAGGTGCGCGATCGTCACTCCGTAATTCGTCATGGGTATCTTCTGCTCTTTCGCTCTGTCAATGCGGTACATCACGTATTTTCGGTTAAACATACATGCTCCGCACTGAATGATCAGGTCATACGGTGTCAGGTCAGATGGATAATCTGTTCCGCTTACCACATCTACTTTCAGTTTTTCCCCGAAACGCTTCTTTAACATCCGCGGAAGTTTTTCTCTGCCGATATCCTCTTTGAGCGGTGCATGGGTGCAGCATTCTGCGATCAGGACATGAGAGTTTTCATTCAGAGAATCAATTGCTTTCGCTCCTTCTATGTAGTACGGAAGATCTCCCTTATATGCTGCGAAAAGCACAGAGAAGGATGTCAGCATGCTTTCCTCGGGTTTATGTTCAAATACGTAGGAAAACACCTGCGAATCAGTGATGATCAACTTCGGCGGCTTCGCAAGAACCTTAAGTCCCTCCAGATATCGGTCCGTGGTCACGCTCATGACCAGACATTTTTTATCCAATAATTCTCTTAAAGTCTGTACCTGCGGCAGGATCAGTCTTCCCTTAGGGGCCTGAATATCCTGTGGCATTACGAGCATTACCAGATCATCGGCAGAAACAAGATCACCGCTAATCATCCTGTTTCCGTAACCTTCCGGAATTTTTGCAGCAAGCACTTCTTTTAGCTGACGGATTCCCTCTCCTGTATCTGCGCTGACAGGACAGACATCTTCTCCTGTATTTTTCCTGATAAGCTCAATGAGATGTTTTTTTTGTTCCGGGCTGTACAGATCTGTTTTGCTGAGGACTGAAATCACAGGTGTTTTTCTTTCTTTAAAATACTGATACCACTTCAGTTCCTGTTCCATTTCTTCCTCACAGAACAGTATGACCGCAAGCTCTGTCTTCTGTGCGGCAAGCTCCGTCTTCTCAATACGTAAAGCTCCCAGTTCTCCTTCATCATCAAATCCTGCCGTATCGATCAGTATACAGGGACCAAGGGGATAAATCTCCATAGCCTTATATACCGGGTCTGTCGTAGTTCCGGCAACATCAGCAACGATAGATACCTTCTGCCCGGAGAAAGCATTGATAAATGAAGATTTACCGCTGTTGGTTTTTCCGAAGATTCCTATATGCAGTCGGTTTCCTGATGGTGTCTCGTTTAATGTTACTGCCATATTGTCCATCCTTTCTTTTATGTATAGGCTGTCGGCAGCGAGCCGGACAGTCTGTCTCTGGTTTTGGGGTTTCACTGTATTTCTGTCATGCTTTATAATCACCCCTGTCCGTCACTACCTCATAACCGATTCTCCTCATCCGGGCTGTCATACAGGCTTTGCATTCAGCCGCCTCATCACCGGTACATATCTTATTATCATACAATTTATACTTATCCCTGACATTTACAGGAGATAAATTTGGCATCACGACATTTGCACCGGCGAGAATCCCTTTTTCCCTGCCTCTGGGGTCAATAGTTCCCAGTGCTGTAGTTGCAGGCAGCAGGACATGCGGATGAAGCAGACGGATGATCGAGAGCAATCGCAATGTCATATCCAGGGTTCCTGCCGGTTCTTTTGCAAAAGGTGTGTCTTTATGCGGAATAAACGGTCCGATTCCAACCATTTCCGGTTCTAATTCTCTGATGAACATAAGATCTTCATAAAGCGCATCTACAGTCTGTCCAGGAGAACCCACCATAAATCCGCATCCGGTCTGATATCCTGTTTTCTTCAGGATCCTCAGACAGTTTTTTCTGTGAGTCAGCGACATTTGTCCGGGATGAAGCTTTCTGTAATGCTCTTCACTGGCCGTCTCATGCCGCAGCAGATATCTGTCTGCTCCTGCATCAAAATATGCCCGATAACTCTCCTCACTCTTCTCTCCTATGGAAAGAGTTACCGCACATTCCGGATATTTCGCTTTAATCTCACTGACAATCTGACAGACTTTGTCATCTGTGTAATATGGATCTTCTCCTCCCTGCAGGACAAAGGTACGAAAGCCCAGATCCCATCCTGTCTCGCAGCAGGAAAGGATCTGCTCTGGAGTGAGGCGGTACCGCTGTGCCTGTGTATTTGCACAGCGGATTCCGCAGTAGTAACAATTATTCCTGCAGTAATTGGTAAATTCTATCAGACCGCGGATGTAGATTTTATTTCCATAGATGTCTCTCGCTGTCTGCTGAGCTCTTTTTTGAAGATCTTCCGTGACCACAGTATCCTGTGTATACAGAAGAAATTCCAGTTCCTCTTTTGTGATATTCTGTGTTTTTTGGATATGTTCAGGTATCTCCTGTTCTGATAATGTCATATGTTACCTCTTTTTGCTATAATCAGGCGGATAAAATTATCCGCTTCGTTACTTGATCCGGTTAGTATGTGCAGAAATTTACAACCCGCTGAATCTGATAACTGATCGGATAGTAATCGTATCCATAAACTCCTGACATCCAGCCGGCATAATCTGCTTCCGGATCGTAATAAAGACCATTTATCTCCACCCAGCAGTGACGTGTGAAACCATCTGCCGCTCCATCTCTGCTCCCCGGCACACGGCCGCAGACCATATAGGGTGTATATCCCACTTCCCTTGCAAGAGCCGCAAATATACAGGAAAATCCATAACAGTTCCCGTATCCTGTGTTAAACATTCTCAGTGCTTCACTGCGCGCCCAGCCGCTCTCATAAAGATCAGGATCCGGACCTCCGTAGTAAAAGCCTCCATCAACAACATATTTCCAGCACGCATAGAGTTTCTGGCTCCGGCTCATACCGGAATTGGTAATTGAAGCTACAATCTTCATGACGCGCATTTTCAGAAGTGCATTGTAGTTTTTTTTCGCCGCACCGGAAGCGGTAAAACAGAGTTGTCCGTTCTCTCTGGTTTTGTTTTTGTATAGCCTGCCCTTCGGATCCGCATAATACAGATTATTCTTATAAATAAAATATCCGATAGTCGGACGACCATATTTAGTTCTGATATGATAGCTGTTTCCGCAGGAGCTTACGATCCTGTTCTGTTTATTTTCAAACAGCCTCCCTTTTTCATCAAATATATATACTACATTGTTGATACGCTGGCATCCGCGTACCGCATTTCCCTTACTGCCGAAGTAATATTTGTAACCATTATAGCGTTTCCACGCATTTTTGACCATCTTGCCCTTGTAATAATAATAGATTTTATTACCCTTTGTCACGAGCTGTCTGATCGGGACGGGTGTCGGAGATATCTTTTCTGCAATCTGAGTTCCATCCTCTGACGCATGTGCTGTCCACGCAGGAACTGCACAGACAATGACCATCAATACGATAAATAATAACTTCCTGATTCTTTTCATTCTTTTTCTCCCTGCATTACATTTTGTATCCTTCGCGCTCTGTTTTCAAAGCATATGATAATTGTATCAAATTTTATTTCAGATTTCTATATTTTCAGGAAATTTTACTAAAAAAATCCTGCCCGAAGGGCATTTTATATCGCAGGAACATTACGGAGCAATTTTCTATGATATCAGGGATAAACTCATCCATCTCGCTGCCTGTTCATACAAAAAATGCTGTTCGGGATAATTTTCATATCCCGGACAGCAAAATCCAGACTTATCTTATAAAATTCAGCCTAACTTCTCCCCTGTGAGCATTTCATAGCTCTGAAGGTATTTTTCAATTGTTTTATCTACGATCTCCTGTGGAAGTGTCCAGTCGTTATCCGGGTTGGCTTTGAGCCAGTCACGGGCAAACTGCTTGTCAAAGGATGGCTGACCGTGTCCCGGTTCATATCCTTCTGCCGGCCAGAAACGGGAGCTGTCCGGTGTAAGCATCTCATCACCGATCACCATATTGCCCTCTTCATCCAGGCCAAACTCAAATTTGGTATCTGCGATGATGATTCCCCTGCTTAATGCATATTCTGCACATTTCTTGTAGAGCGCAATTGTATTATCACGAAGTTTTGCAGCTAATTCTTCTCCTCTGCCCGGGAAATATTTCTCAAGGTGAGCAATACTCTGCTCATAGGAGATGTTTTCATCATGATCACCAATCTCAGCCTTTGTAGACGGAGTGTAGATCGGCTCAGGAAGTTTGTCGGATTCTTTCAGACCTTCCGGTAATGTGATACCGCAAACCTTGCCTGTCTCTTTGTAGCTTGCCCAGCCGCTTCCGGTAATGTAGCCACGTACGATGCATTCGATCGGCAGCATCTCAAGTTTGCGGCACATCATACTGTTTCCGTCAAATTTCTCCTGCTGGAAGAATTCAGGCATATCTTTCACATCTACAGAAATCATGTGGTTCGGCAGAATATCCTGTGTCATATCAAACCAGAATTTGGACATCTGAGTCAGTACAGTTCCTTTCTTTGTCACCTGATTGTTCAGGATGACATCAAAGCAACTGATGCGGTCTGTTGCTACCATGATCAGGCTGTCTCCGTTGTCATAAATCTCACGTACCTTACCTTCTTTGATTGGTTTCATTTCCTGCATTTTTTCGCACCTCAATATTCTTATGTAATAATTTGTTACAGTCTGTGGATCAGCGTCTGTGCAGACGTTGAGTCAAGCGGATATTCGCAATCCGCTTCGCTACTTGCTCATAACCGAATAACTGC
>CAVCYJ010000052.1:0-15912 GCA_963605995.1 Holdemanella biformis
CTTCAAGAAGCATTTTACCAAGGTTACCATGTCCAAGACCTACTTTACGTGTATCTGCAACGGATCCTGGAATACAGAATGCCTGAAGACCTTCTCCGATAGCTGCTGCTGCGTCTGCTGCTTTCTTGCATCCTTTTTTGATTGCGATCGCAGCACCTACTGTATATGCCCAGCAAGCGTTTTCAAAACAGATCGGCTGAATGCCTTTGATCTGATCGTAAACATTAAGACCTGCGTCTTTTGTGATTTTTTCAGCTTCTTCGATAGAAGCAATGCCATAGCTGTTTAAAACAGAATTGATCTTGTCAATTCGTCTCTCATATGATTCAAATAAAGCCATTTCCTCTTACCTCCTAAATTATTCTTTTCTTGGGTCGATAATTTTAACAGCGTCTGCAACACGGCCATACTGACCTTTTGCTTTTTCCCATGCAGTGTTCGGGTCATCGCCTTTTTTGATGAAATCAGTCATTTTTCCAAGGCTTACGAACTGATATCCGATGATCTCATCATCTGCATCAAGAGCAATACCTGTTACATAACCTTCTGCCATTTCAAGGTAACGAGGTCCTTTTTTCAGAGTTCCATACATTGTACCAACCTGAGAGCGAAGTCCCTTTCCAAGGTCCTCAAGTCCAGCGCCTACCGGAAGTCCGTCTTCTGAGAATGCAGACTGTGTACGTCCGTAAACGATCTGAAGGAAGAGTTCTCTCATAGCTGTGTTAATCGCATCACAAACCAAGTCAGTGTTCAGTGCCTCCATAACTGTAAGTCCCGGAAGAATCTCGGAAGCCATAGCCGCAGAGTGAGTCATACCTGAACATCCGATAGTCTCAACCAGTGCTTCCTGGATGATACCTTCTTTAACATTTAATGTAAGCTTGCAGGCACCCTGCTGTGGTGCACACCAGCCAACACCATGTGTAAGACCGGAAATGTCTTTGACTTCTTTTGCCTGTACCCATTTAGCTTCTTCTGGGATTGGAGCGGCGCCATGATGAACGCCCTGTGCAACTGGGCACATTTCTTCTACTTCGCGTGAATAAATCATTGTAAAACTCCTTTCAAGTATAGATTAACTTCATGTTGTTATACCCGTCACCGCACGGAACTGCTGAAGGAACCGTACAGTATAAATCTGAAAGCTGCTGAATGATTTCAGATGAGTATGCCTAACAACCTAGTGTTATTTTCTCACAAAACTGCCAATTCGTCCAGTCATAATTTGTAAAATTTTTAACCATCTTTGATTTTTTTGTGGTAAAATAAGACGAATTTAAGAAGAAAGGATTTTTAATATGACTTCACAGTTACCTGCTTCCTTTCTCCCGGAACGATTCCGGATCCTGAGCGGAAGCGTTTTAAAGTTAATTGCTATTATTTTAATGCTTATCGATCATACCGGTGTGATGATTTTGTATAATTATCCCGCCACAACTGAGATGCTTTTCAGTTTTGGCGGGATAGATTACAGCTGGTACCGTATTTTTCGTGATATAGGAAGGGCTGCTTTTCCGATTTTCTGCTTTCTTTTAGTGGAAGGATTTCTGCACACTCATAACCGCAGGAAATATGGCCTTAATTTGTTTCTGTTTGCATGTATCTCTGAGATTCCATGGAATTTCATGTTTACCAATACCTG
Organism: Holdemanella biformis; assembly: GCA_963605995.1. Classification (GTDB taxonomy): domain Bacteria; phylum Bacillota; class Clostridia; order Lachnospirales; family Lachnospiraceae; genus Blautia_A. The sequence continues at coordinate 1,643 of CAVCYJ010000052.1, forward strand.
GAGATATGAAAAGCAGAACGTTTTTTTCACTCTGTTTCTGGGATATCTGGCATTCTGTGCGCTGGAATATTTCCGGGACAGCCAGAAGATGCAGTTTATCTGTATACTTGCGCTGCTGGCTGTCTCCGTTTTTCTGAAAGCAGACTATGGATGGCGTGGTTTTGTGTTCCTGCTTATCATGTACTGGTTCCGCAATGAGAAGGCCGCCCAGGCCATTATCGGCAGCTGCTGGCTTTATTATGAATGGAAGGCCTGTTTTGCATTTCTTTCCATTAATATGTATAACGGCGAACGCGGATTTATAAAAGGAAAATATATGAAATATATCTTTTACTGGTTCTATCCGGTGCATATTACGGTTCTGGTAATCCTCAGAAAAATTTTATTTCATCTGTAAGTCCATATTCAGTTACTGTTCACAGTATCCTCTGTCCGGCTTCAGACCTCTTTTCCCTTTGTTCCAACAGCGTGTATTACAAATGGAACAAATAACGTGATAAATGCCGCATATCCAAGGTATGCATATCCTTTTTTGACCACTGTCATCAGACCAAACTGTGCGATGGCAAAGGCCAGGAATGTAAAGATTGCTGTGAAAACGGCATTCCTTCCAAGATGACCTTTTGCTTTTCTCTCCGGGCTGTCCATGCGACGCTCCACTGCATTTACGCATCGTGTTACAATACCGGAGATCATATTTACTGCTGTGGAGATTGCTCCAAGGATGATCAGCAGGGAAATGACCGGTGTCAGGATTCCTGCCCCTACACCATTCTGAACCAGTACAAGCATCGGTACAGATGCAGATGCAAGCTCACCTGCATATGCAATGGCGAGAAGTCCGAGAATAGAAAGCTCCATCGCGCAGAAGTTGCATATAAACATCCAGATTGCTGCTTTGTTGATCTGTTTTTCATCGGTTACATCCTCCATGTGCTGGTACATAACAGAAACAGAAGCCAGCTGAAAGAAGAAATACAGTACTGCTGAGTAGAGTGCCGGAGCAAAAGCTCCGCTCTCAGAAGAAAGTACGGACATTTCTCCGGAGGACATGGTATGTATGGAAGCCGTGATATCACCCCACTGTGCGATAATATTGGGAACCAGTACCAGTACCAGCCCGATGATAATCAGCACACTTAAAGTAGACGCACATTTTCTTACCACATTGGTACCAAAAAGAGCAATCACAAAGATAAATACCGCAATGATCACAGTACAGAGCCAATAAGGAATTCCAAACAGAGTCTGCAGTGTGGAACCGCCTGTTGCAAAAGCTGCCGCAGATGCAGTTCCGATCATGATCAGATAACAGATCTCATAAAGATTGGACATAATCGGTTTTGTTTTTCCATAGAGACTGTCGGAAAAGCTTCTGTAATCGTAGGTTTTGTGTTTGTAGGCATAACGCATACCATACCAGAAAAACATTGCATATAACCCCTGGGTTACTGCCGGCAGGATCAGACACCAGATACCATAGTTGATAAAGTACTGATAAATCTGCGCTCCTGATGCAAATCCTCCTCCGAACTGGGTGGTAAATGCTACGAACGCAAGTCCCATCGCCAGCGGCATTTTGCTTTGTAATGATTTGTTCTGACTCATCTCTCTTCCCCCGTTTTTTATTTATTGTATTCGATGATCTTTCCCGGATTCAGGATCAGCCTGTCATCGAAAGCCAGCTTGATGGCTTTGTAAAGAGCGATCATACGCGGGCCTGCAAATTCCTCCAGAAATTCCAGGCGGCCATTTCCAATACCATGCTCACCGGAAAGCTGTCCTCCCAGTTCCTTGGACAGTGCGTACAGCTCCACAAGGCTGGCATGGGTTGCTTCCTTCCACTCCTGGTCGCTCATTTCCGGTCCGCGGAGCATCTCTGTATGAATATTTCCGTCTCCGCAGTGTCCGCATGGCTCTACGCGGATGCCATGTGCACTTGCGATCTTCTTGGCAGCTTTTACATATTCGGCAATCCTTGCACGCGGAACAACGACATCACATTCCTCCTGTGCCACGGAATCCGCTTTCATACCTTCCAGGATTCCACCCCGGACGCTCCATACCGCTCCAGCACGTTCCGGTGTTCCTGCGATACAGCAGTCCATTGCTCCGTTTGCAAGGGCTGCTTCTGCCGCTGCCTCCACTGCGCTGTCCAGTTCCTGTCTGCTGGATGCATCATACATAACGATCAGCACGGCTTCGCCCTGTTTAACCGGGAACATTTTATTCAGATTCCGTTCTACGATATCGATAAGTTCTCTTTCCAGAAACTCGATGGCTGTCGGTACAAACGGCAGCTCCAGAACCTTCGGAACCATGTCTGCGCATTCCTCGAGACTCTTAAACGGCATGACAAGCGTACAGGTGCAGGTCGGCGCAGGAAGAAGCTTCAGTGTTACCTGGGTCAGAATACATAAGGTTCCCTCGGAACCGATCACCAGATCCTTAACATCGTATCCGGTTGTGTTCTTTACAACATTGGATGAAAAGTTCATGATTGATCCATCCGGCATGACAGCCTCGATACAGCGGACAAAATCTCTGGTCAGTCCATATCGTACCGCTTTCATACCACCGGCATTTGTGATAACGTTGCCTCCGATAGAAGCTGTTTTTTCGCCCGGATCCGGCGGGTAAAAAAGTCCGCCTGCCGCAGCTGCAGCCTGGATATCAATGAGCAATGCTCCCGGCTCTGCTGTGATGGTCTGATTCTTCCTGTCAATCGGAAAGATCTTATTCATACGCATAACAGAAAGCATGATCCCACCATATTTACAGGCAGCTCCTCCTGCCAGTCCGGTTCCTGCTCCACGGCATACAACCGGGATATTTTCTTTGTATGCATATGCCATGATCGCAGAAATCTCTTCTTTATTTAATACCTCAACATACAGTTCCGGAGGGAATATTCCATACTCCGGCATCTCATCATGATAATATTCCTTTGCGATCTCCTCTCCAACCCATACACGATCTGAAGCCGTAACAGAACGGATATAGTCAAAATCCTCTGAGGTCATTTTTTTATAGGGATATGCCATGACCTAATCCTCCTTCCGATTTTTTATCAGTTCTGTCAGTTCCGGCACAACCTGATATAAGTCATCCACAATACAATAATCTGCAATATTAAAAATCTGTGCTTCCGGATCATTGTTGATCGCTACGATGCAGTCAGAGCCTGTCATACAGGAGGTAAACTGGATAGCTCCGGATACACCGCAGGTAATGATCAGCTTCGGACGTACTGTTCTTCCCGACAGCCCGATCTGATGTGATACATCTCCGAATCCATTCTCTACCATCGGACGGGTGAAAGCAAGCTGTCCGCCCAGGGCATCTGCCAGCTCCCGGCACATTTCCACATCTTTTTCGTTTCGCACACCACGGCCTGCAACTACCAGTATCTCCTCTTCCTCAAGGCTCTTTTCTTTATCAATTACTTCCGATGATAAGATATGTATCCTGGAATCTGTCATCTTTTCATTCACATCACAGACAACCACTTTTCCCTGCGGTTCCTTTACCTTTTCTGCCTTATCCATAACCTTATAACGGACAGTAGCAAACTGCGGTCTTGACCTGGTGATTCCGATCTGTGCCATGATATTTCCGCCGAAAGCCGGTCGGATCTGGATCATATCCGTATTAGAACGGATATCCAGTGTAGTACAGTCTGCTGTCAGTCCTGTGTGGAACCTGGTGGAAAGTCTCGGTGCAAGAGAACGCCCCAGGGCCGTTGCACCGATCAGCACAGAACTTGGTCTGTTGGCCGCAATACAGTCCGCAACCGCATCGGTGTAGCAGTCTGCACGGAAACCTTCGAAGCCTTTATCCTCATATACATATACATGGTTTGCGCCATATGAAAGAAGCTTCTCTGCATTCTCCTTTGTTCCGGCTCCTCCAACGATCACACAGTTCACTTCGTAGCCTACTTTGGCAGCCATTTTTCTGGCCTCTCCGATCAGTTCGAAAGTAACCGGATGGATCTCGCCTCTCTCCTGCTCCACATAAATAAGAAAATTTTTCCACTGATCCTTGTCAAAGGCTTTCGCCTTCTGCTCAAACTGAATGGCTTTTTCCGGGCAGTTCCGGACACAAAGCCCGCACATACGACAGGCATCACCTACAATAATTCCTTTTCCCTCAATAGTAAGGGCTCCAAAAGGACATTTCTCCACACAGATTCCGCAGAGTACGCATTTATCTGCGTCAAATTTTAAAAATTCCATGTTCCTCTTCCCCCTATATGATTTTCTTTCCTGTCAGAACAGACACAAGCTTATCTGCTTTTTCTTTTGCAGTACCTTCGAGATAAACCTGTTTTTCACTTTCCGGAGGTGCAAACATTCTTTCTACAGAGGTTGGGGAACCGATCAGACCGTAGCGGCTCAGATCCTGATCCGGCATATCTTCAAAGCTTAAGATCCTCACCGGACGGTCTGCTGTGGCTTTCTTTAACAGATAGGACGGCAGGCGCGGCACACAGGTATCTTTATCGATAGTCAGAAGGCACGGATACGGGATCTCTGAGACCTGTGAAACACTGACAAGATCCTGGCGGACCTGAATGTTTTTTTCATTTACATCCACGATTTCCGCTACCCATGCGGCATGCGGGATTGAAAGATGCTCTGCAATAGCCGGACCAACCTGGGCCGTATCGCCGTCGGTGGTCTGTCTTCCGCAGATGATCAGATCTGCTCCGCCGATCACCTGGATTCCCTGTGCCAGCGCATAGGAGGTTGCAAGAACATCTGCTCCTGCGAATTTACGGTCGGAAAGAATCACTCCTTCATCTGCGCCCATGGTATAGGCATCCCGGATCATTTCCTCCGCCTGCGGTGGTCCCATCGTCAGAACAGTTACCGTCCCACCTGTTTTTTCCCGGATCATCAGAGCTGTTTCCAGTGCAAACAAATCATATGGATTGGTTCTTGTCTCACCGGACATACGTTTCATGGCACCGGTTTCCGGATCAATGTCAACCTTTGACGTTGCCGGTACCTGTTTCATACATACAAGAATTTTCATTTTATATCTTCTTTCCTGGTTTTTACTTTAAGGCTTTAAACCGTTACGTAATTATAACATTAACGCGGCATAAAGTCGAGTTTTTTTAGTGATTTTCACAAAAAAACATATCATTCAGGCATTCAGCCGGGTAATATAGCCAAAAGAAGCCGGTTATTTCTTCTGTACAATTTCTGTTTTGGATTTATAAATATGATCTGCAGGTACACATCCTCTTACTGAAGAAAGCGGATAAATATTGCAGCAGCGTCCGATGACTGTTCCCGGGTTTAATACGGAGCCGCAGCCTACTTCTACGTTATCACCAAGCATTGCACCAAACTTCTTCAGGCCTGTTTCAAGCTTTTCTTCACCATCTTTTACAATTACCGGTTTCTTGTCAGATTTTACATTGGAACAGATGGAGCCTGCTCCCATGTGGGATTTGTAGCCGAGGACTGCATCGCCCACATAATTATAATGAGGAACCTGTACTTTATTAAAAAGTACAGCATTTTTCAGTTCTGTGGAGTTTCCTACTACTGCACCTTCTCCTATGATCGCTTTACCGCGGATAAATGCACAATGGCGTACTTCCGCATCTTTTCCAATGATGACCGGGCCGTTGACGCAGGCTGTCGGTGCTACTCTGGCACTCTTTGCAATCCATACATCCTCTGCTGGATGATCGTACTCTTCTTCGCTTAAGCTCTGTCCGAGTTTCAGGATGAAATCCCCGATTTCCGGTAACACTTCCCATGGATAGGTTTTCCCTTCAAATAAATCCTTTGCGATAGTTTCGTTCAGATCCAGAAGATTTGAAATTGTAAAATCTTTTAACATAATATTTTCCTCTTTTCTAAATATATATTAATTTTTATCCGTCGGCTTACGGTAAGTACGTGACCGCCCCGTTCCGGATACGGTTCTGCCAGTTGTTTTCGTACCGGATTTCACAGCCGCATCTTTATAATTTGCCGCCGCCGCATCAAAAAACTGCCTCAGATAAGGCTGAATGTTACTTTCTTCAACCTGTTTTGTGCGAATCCGTACGAAATGTTCCAGTTTGTCCATATATTCCTGTTCTGTAATACTTCCCTCTGCCACATAATTGAGACCTTTCTCCCAGCTTGCAGTAAGTTCTGAATTCAACAGCTGCCTGATGGAACAGTTTACCACATCAAAAATCATCTCTCCCAGAAGGGTCGGAGTGATCATCTGAGTTTTTTTGTTCAGTGCCAGATATTTGATATTGAACAGCTTCTTCAGGATTTCCGCTCTGGTGGCGCTGGTGCCGATTCCACAGCTTTTGATCTGCGCACGAAGTTCTTCGTCTTCAATAAGCTGTCCTGCATTTTCCATTGCAAGGATCATGGAACCGGAATTATAACGCTTCGGAGGCGATGTCTCACCCTCTTTGATACTCAGGCTGTCTACGGGAAGTATATCGCCTTTTCTGAGGTTTTGCAATGCAGCCAGCAATCTGGTATCACATGCCATATCCTCTGAGGAATTACCTGTGCCATTTTTATTTCCGTCACTCATGGTCTCGGCTGCTTTTCGCTTTGCAAAAGAGTTTGTGGCAACCTTAAGATATCCCTCCTCCAACAATACTTTAAATGAGGAAAAGAAGCTCTCATCCTGAATTTTTGTCACAAGGCTGACTTTCTGATATACTGCCGGCGGATAGAAAATGCTTACAAATCTTCTGACAATCGTTTCGTATACACGCTGTGCGGTAAGAGATACATTCTTTAACGCATTGAATCCCTGTCCGGTCGGTACAATGGCATAGTGATCCGTGATCTGTTTGTCATTGACATATCTGGTCTTCGCCATATTTTTATAGCTGCCCTGTTCGATAATGTACTGTGCGATCTCAGCTGTGTGTTCATAGTTACGCAGGCCTGAGATATTTTTGTAAATCTCCTTTGCCGCTGCAGTCGATAACACACGGGCATCCGTTCTCGGATAAGTGACCAGCTTCTTCTCATACAGTTCCTGTACGATCTTTAATGTCTCATCCGGGCTGATCTTGAACAGCTTGGAACAGACATTCTGAAGCTCTGCCAGGTTAAATAACAGTGGTGGGTTCTTATTCTCTTTCTTTCTCTCCACTTTGTCTACAGTACACTGCAAAGGCTGGTTCACAGATAATTCCCGGATCAGTTTCTCTGCATATGATTTTTCTTTAAATCCGTTCTCTTTATACAGATAAGGAGTCCGGAAGTATCTGCTGCCTTCGACAGCCCTCCACTCTCCTTCAAAGTTTTCTCCTTCAAGGACAATGCTGCTGAGTACGCGGTAAAACGGTGTTTTCACAAATGCACGGATTTCCCGTTCTCTTCGCACAACCATCCCAAGTACACAGGTCATTACACGGCCTACGGAAATGGCCTGATACTTCGTATTTAAATAATTTGACACACTGTTTCCATAACGCAGTGTCAGCACACGGGAAAAATTGATTCCCATAAGATAGTCTTCTTTCGCCCGAAGATAGGCTGAAGCAGAAAGATTGTCGTAGGCTGACAGATCCTTTGCTTCTCTGATTCCCCGCATGATTTCTTCTTCTGTCTGAGAGTCGATCCAGACTCTCTTTTCTTTCTTTCCATGAATGCCGGCCATCTGTGCGACCAGGCGATAGATATATTCTCCCTCGCGTCCGGAGTCGGTACACACATAAATGGTATCCACATCCTCACGGTTGAGCAGTCCTTTTACAATCTCAAACTGCTTCTGCACGCCCGGGATTACTTCATATTTAAATTCGCGCGGCAAAAAAGGCAGGGTATCCAAACTCCACCTTTTGTATTTGATATCATATTTTTCCGGGTAGCTCATGGTGATCAGGTGTCCGACACACCAGGTCACCACACTGTCCTGAGATTCCAGGTAGCCATCCCGTCTTTGTCCGTTGATCTTCAAAGCTTTTGCGAATTCCTGTGCCACACTGGGCTTCTCGGCTATGTATAAAGCTTTTGACATATTATTTATCTGCACTCATCTTTCTAAGCGGCCATGCCAGTAAAACGGCTCCGCCTATAAAATTTCCGACTGTTACTATCACCATGCTCTTTAACATGGCTCCGATGGATAATCCAGGTACCAGACAATATGCAGTAACAAAGATACCCATATTTGCGATGCAGTGTTCAAATCCACTTACAACGAATCCTGAAATACACATTACGATCATCAGGAATCTTCCTGCATCACTCTTTAATTTCATCCCGCAGAGTACACCAAGGCAGACAAAGAAGTTACAGAGAACTGCTCTGAAAAACATCTGTCCAATCGGAATACTCAGCTTGTTTCCGATAAATCCCGCAAAATAATCTGCAGTTCCTGATGCTCCCGCGCCTACGAAAAGCAGGGCAAAGATCAGACATCCGACAAAATTTCCAATATAACTTACGCCCCATACCTTACATGCTTCTTTCCAGCTTACCTGTTTATCATATGCTCCAAATGCCATTACCAGGTTATTTCCGGTAAAAAGTTCGCCGCCTATAAAACTGATCAGAAGCACCGCAATGGAGAACACTAACGCTCCCAGAAATTTCCCCCATTCAGGCATTGTCCCGGAGAATACATTTCCAACTACATTACTGTAGATCATGGCTACAACAATAAAAAAGCCGGCCATTACTGCACGTATGAAGTACCTGGAAAAGTCAGAATTTAAGAGTTCTCTCTTGGCTTTCGCCGCATTTGATACCTTCTGTACATCTTCATAATTCATAACTACACCTCCGCAATGTATTTTATTTCGTACATTATAGCATTTTGATATCTGTTTAACAAGCAATTTTACCTAAACAGTTTCTTAATATTTATTCAGATTAGTAATTATGCACAATTATATTTCATATGTATCAGTTATTCAAACACGACCAGCTTATCCTGCGGCTCTGTTACATATCCGATCACACCACCGGAGATATCAATACCCGAAAGCTCTTCTGCAAGGGCAGCGGCTTCTTCCGGTGGTACTGCAAGCAGAAGTCCTCCGGAGGTCTGCGGATCAAATACCAGATCCTCCATCCAGAGTTCTCTGATCTCACTTCGCACTTCACCGCCTGCAAAGTCACGGTTTCTGTATGCACCTTCCGGGATCAGACCCATCTGTGCATATTCTTCTGCCCCCCTGATGATCGGAAGTCTCTCAGACTGGATCACCAGAGTCCTGTGGCTGCCTTTCGCCATCTCCAGACTGTGTCCTGCAAGACCGAATCCGGTTACATCTGTACAGCTGTGGACCGTATATCCGGATGCAATCTCTGCAGCATATTTGTTGAGCTTCGCCATGATTTTCTGTACTCTTTCGATTTCTTCCTGCGATGCCATCTCAGCTTTGATCGCAGTGTTGAGGATTCCGCATCCCAGCGGTTTGGTGAGGATGAGGATGTCACCGGCTTCGGCACCGTAATTCTTCCACATTTTGTCAGGATGTACGTAACCCGTTACGCAAAGACCGTATTTCGGTTCTTTGTCATTGATGGTATGTCCTCCTGCAAGAACTGCCCCGGCTTCCATGACCTTGTCTGCCCCACCTCGCAGAATCTGCTCCAGTACTTCCGGACCAAGGCAATTCGGAAATGCCACGACATTTAATGCCAGTCTGGGAATGCCACCCATTGCATAGACATCACTCAGAGCATTGGCTGCGGCAATCTGGCCGTACATATATGGGTCATCCACTACCGGCGGAAAAAAATCTACCGTTTGGATCATTGCCAGTTCATCATTAATTTTGTATACTGCTGCATCATCTGAGGTCTCCGGGCCTACCAGCAGCATCGGATCTGTAAATTTCGGAAGCTTTCCCACTACCTGTGCCAGAACCTTCGGACCGATCTTTGCACCGCATCCGGCTGCGCTGGCGAGCTGTGTGAGACGTACTTTATTTTTATCAGTTTCGTTTCCCATAGGTTTATTCTCTCCGGTTGATTCAATAGCATAACGGATCTGTCACCTGATCGCAGGCTCACTCTGAAAGAAAATCATCTGTTCCACAGTGATCGAACGCAACCACATCGTGATTTAGTATCCGGACTATAGCAATCCTCATAAATAATGCATTTAAGACAGTTACAGTTCAGCAGAGTGCGAAAGACAAGAAAGATATCTGCAGGCATGCTGACGCACGGCAAAGATATCTGACGCAGGATTTCACGCTCTGATGGACTGGATTAAGATGCATTATTTTAGAGGATTGCTATAATTCTACCATGGATTCGCATATCCGTCAAAGTACTGCAATCATATAAGGATCCGGTAAATCTTCTCATACTCCAGATCCTGTTCTTTCATATATGAAACGGTTTCTCCCTCTCTCTGTTCCCCGCATTTCCATGCAAGACCGCAGGAGGCGGAAATCTCTCTGGGTACAGGGATCAGTCTGCCTGCAAATTCAGTTGTCCTGCACTCCCGCTCCATAGCAATTGCCTGGGTCGTGGTTGCAAAAGTTACGACTGTTGTCAGCATTTTTTCTTTCATAATCTCTCCCGTGAATAAAAGAGGTGCCGAAGTCGACACCTCTTTCTTTATTTTTTATCAGGGATATTTCAATCCGCTTCTCTGCATGCCTTTTATAAAATTCGTGCTGCGCACTTATTTCGCCTGAATATATCCTTTTGCTTTTAAGGTTTCAGCACAGAGAACTGCTCCGCCTGCTGCACCTCTGACTGTATTGTGGGAAAGTCCTACGAATTTCCAGTCATATACGGTATCTTCACGAAGACGTCCTACGGATACACCCATACCATGTTCAAAATCCACATCCTCTGTTACCTGTGGACGGTTGTCCTCTTCCAGATACTGGATGAACTGCTTCGGAGCACTTGGGAGTTCCAGTTCCTGCGGAATTCCTTTGAACTCTGTTAATGCTTTGATGAGCTGTTCCTTGGTCGGGTTCTTGCGGAATTTTACGAATACGGCTGCTGTATGTCCGTTCAGTACCGGTACACGGATGCACTGGCAGGTGATCACCGGTTCTGTTGCAGGTTTGATCACACCATCTTCTACTTTACCCCAGATTCTTAATGGCTCTTTCTCACTCTTCTCTTCCTCGCCGCCGATGTATGGAATGATGTTTCCAACCATTTCCGGCCAGTCTTTGAATGTTTTGCCTGCTCCGGAGATTGCCTGGTATGTAGTAGCAACTACTTCATATGGCTCGAACTCTTTCCATGCAGTTAATACAGGAGCATAGCTCTGGATGGAGCAGTTCGGTTTAACAGCGATAAATCCGCGGGTTGTTCCGAGACGTTTTTTCTGGGATTCGATTACATCGAAGTGTTCCGGGTTGATTTCCGGTACTACCATCGGTACGTCCGGTGTCCATCTGTGGGCACTGTTGTTGGAAACAACAGGTGTTTCTGTCTTGGCATATTCTTCTTCGATCTTCTTGATCTCTTCTTTTGACATATCTACAGCAGAGAATACGAAGTCAACTGTTGCGGCAACTTTCTCTACTTCATTTACGTTCATTACAACAAGTTTCTTAACAGCTTCCGGCATCGGAGTATCCATTTTCCATCTTCCGCCTACTGCTTCTTCGTATGTCTTTCCTGCGCTTCTCGGGCTTGCTGCTACTGTTACAACTTCAAACCATGGATGATTCTCAAGCAGGGAGATGAATCTCTGACCTACCATACCTGTAGCACCTAAAATACCGACTTTAAGCTTTTCACTCATAATATCTTTCTCCTCTTTGTCTTCTGTCCGTATCTCTCCTCGTGTATCAATAAGCAGATTGTTTCAGGAATCAATCTGTCTGTACACTCACGCGGACATTCTTGTTCAGATGTCTTCTTCTTGCGTACATCTGTCTTTCTTGTACATACTATACCAAACTAAAGTAAAATGCAAGTATTTTTTTAATTTTCTTCGAGATATTTTTTGTTCTCAGCGATGACCTTCTCCATGACATCAGGTCCCGGTGCGCCGATGGTCACTCGTTTCTCTACACAGGTGCGCATACTGATAGCTTCGTAAATGTCTTCCTCGAATACAGGGCTGATCTCTTTGTATTCTTCAAGAGGAAGCTCATCCAGAGAGATTCCCTTGTCGATACAGGTAAGCACCAGACGGCCTACGATGCCGTGTGCGTCACGGAAAGGCACTCCATGATTTACCAGATAGTCGGCTGCATCTGTTGCATTGGTGAAGCCATTCTTTGCACTTGCTTCCATATTCTGTTTATTGAACTGCATGGTAGAGATCATGCCTGTAAAGAGGGCAAGGCAGCCTTTTACCGTGTCAATTGCGTCAAATGTGAGTTCTTTGTCTTCCTGCATATCTTTGTTGTATGCAAGCGGGATTCCCTTCATGGTTGTAAGGATGGATGTCAGTGCTCCGTATACACGGCCTGTTTTTCCTCTTACAAGCTCTGCGATATCCGGATTCTTCTTCTGCGGCATGATACTGCTGCCGGTGCTGTAAGCATCGTCAATCTCTACGAAACGGTATTCGTTGGAATTCCACATGATGATTTCTTCGCAGAAGCGACTCATGTGCATCATGATCGTAGAGAACGCAGACAGAAGTTCGATCACGTAGTCTCTGTCCGATACGGAATCCATGCTGTTTCTGGTCGGACCGTCAAAGCCGAGAAGCTTCGCCGTATATTCTCTGTCAAGCGGATAGGTGGTTCCTGCCAGAGCCCCGGCACCCAGAGGACAGGTATTCATTCTCCTGCGGATGTCTGCAAGTCTGCTTCTGTCACGTACGAACATTTCAAAATATGCACCCACATGATGAGCAAGAGTTACCGGCTGGGCTTTCTGGAGATGGGTGAAGCCCGGCATATATGTGTGAACATTCTCTTCCATGATCTTCTGGAGTGCTTCGAGAAGCTTCTTTACCAGTTCGTCTGTTTCGTCGATCTCATCTCTTACATAAAGTTTCATGTCAAGAGCTACCTGATCGTTACGGCTTCTTCCTGTGTGGAGTTTCTTGCCCGCGTCACCGATCCTGTCGATGAGGTTTGCTTCTACAAAGCTGTGGATGTCTTCGTATTCAGATGTGATCTCAAGTTTGCCGGATCTTACGTCTGCAAGGATCCCGTCAAGTCCTGCTTCGATCTGGTCTTTTTCTTCGGATGTCAGGATTCCCTGTTTTGCGAGCATTGCTACGTGTGCTTTGCTTCCTCTGATATCCTGTTCATAGAATTTCTGGTCAAAGGAGATCGATGCGTTGAAGTTATATACAAGTTTGTCTGTTTCTTTCGTGAAACGTCCGCCCCAAAGCTGTGCCATTGTGTTATTCCTCGTTTCTCTTTATTTTTTACTTTTATGTGTTAGTGTAACATATTTTTTTTACCGAATCAAGGAAGTCCCCTGCTTCAATTGCGAAAAAAGTAAGCAGCAGACAAAATTCATTCTCTGCTCTTTGCTTCTCTTCTGGAATAGACGCATCCGCAGTAGTTCTGGCGGTAGAGGTCATATTCGCGGGAGAGTTCGATGGAGCGTTTGTAACCGTTCTTTTTCTTGAAATCAGACGGGAGATGCCGGACGTGGTAGATTTCTGCCAGTTCTTCTCCGATTTCATTGATCCTGGCTGCATTTTTCAGAGGGCTGATGGAAAGAGTGGTTGTGAAGTAGTCATATCCGCCCTCTTCTGCCAGTTTCGCGGCTTCTTCCATACGCAGGCGGTAGCATCTGAAGCAGCGCTCACCGCCTTCAGGTACGTTTTCGAGACCTTTTGCCATCTCGAAAAATTCCTGTGGATCATAGTGACCTTCTACCAGTCTGACCGGGTGTGCAAATTCCATGGAGTTTACCAGACGGGTAATCTCGTGGACTCGTTTGCGGTATTCTTCTTCCGGGTAAATGTTTGGATTGTAGTAAAATACGGTGATATTGAAATATTTGGACAGGTATTCCAGCACGTAGCTGCTGCAGGGCGCACAGCAACTGTGGAGAAACAGATCTGGAATCCTGTTATTTTTCTGCTCCTGATCTATGAGTTTTTCCAGTTCTTTCTGGTAATTTCGTTTATTCAATGGTGGTTTTATTCCTCTCTTATTGGTATCTCGGCAAATATCCGCCTGACTGTCCATTGTATAATATCACACCCCGGCATTTCTGCATATCATAAATTATGAAAACAATAACTGTTCTGTGCCTGATTTTGCAGGAAGGCTCCGAGAGCAGATTTTAAAGGAGGTATCTGTATGAAACCACTGCTGGATATTACAGATGTCTGCCTCTCCTATCATAGTTTATCAGGGGAAACCCCTGCCC
>CAVCYJ010000053.1:0-15844 GCA_963605995.1 Holdemanella biformis
ACTGACAAAAAATCTGCTCACAAAATCAAGCACAAAAAGATTCCGAGAGTACATTACATGGTAAAGGGGGTAGAACAACAATGATAAAGAAGCTGCTGCACAGTATTCGGGAATATAAAGCCGCTTCAATAAGAACAGCAGTATTTGCAGGGCTCGAAGTATTACTGGAAATTATTATTCCATTTTTTATGGCGGATATCATTGACAAAGGTATTTACGGAGGAAATATGAATATCCTGCTGAAACTGGGTGTTATGATGGGAATCTGCGTCATTGCAGGTTTACTGCTGGGATTTTTTGCAGGGGCAGAAGCAGCCAACGCTTCGGCAGGCTTTGCCAGAAATCTCAGAAAAGATATGTATTATCATATCCAGGGATTTTCGTTTGCAAATATTGACAAATTTTCAACGGCGAGTCTGGTTACAAGATTGACAACAGATGTTACAAATATCCAGAATGCCTATATGATGATCATCCGTATCGCAGTAAGAGCACCGCTTATGATGATATTTGCATTAATTATGTCCTGCACGATCAACTGGAAACTGGCACTTATTTTTCTCATCATGATTCCGGTTCTGGGAGGCGGACTTGTATGGATCATATTCAAATCCCATCCGATTTTTGAAAAGGTATTTAAGCAGTACGATAACCTGAATGGTGTTGTACAGGAAAATGTAAGTGGAATTCGTGTTGTAAAGAGTTTTGTGCGTGAGGAACATGAGAAAGATAAATTCCAGAAAATTTCCACGAAGTTGTTTGCAACATTCTGCAAAGCTGAACGGTATATGGCATTGAATGCTCCACTGATGCAGTTTGTAGTATATGTCTGCATGATTCTTGTATTCTGGTTTGGAGCACGGATGATCGTGCTGTCAGGCGCAACAGAACTCACTACAGGAGAATTAACCAGTCTGATCATTTATGCGATGCAGATATTAACTTCTCTGATGATGCTGTCTATGGTGCTGGTCATGATCACGATCGCACAAAGTTCGGCAGAACGTATTGTTGAAGTACTGGATGAAAAAAGCAGCCTGTCTAATCCTGAAAATCCGGCTATGGAAGTCAGAAATGGAAAAATCTGTTTTGAACACGTAGATTTCAGTTATTCTGACAACAAAGAAAAATTGTGCTTACAGGATATCAATCTGAATATTGCATCCGGACAGACGGTTGGAATCATCGGATCGACAGGCAGTGGAAAGAGCAGTCTCGTTTCTCTGATCCCGCGTTTATACGATGTCACAGGGGGAAGCGTTTCTGTTGGCGGTATGGATGTAAGAAAGTATGATATCACAACACTCAGAGATAATGTTGCTGTTGTGCTTCAGAAAAACACACTCTTCTCCGGAACGATCAAGGAGAACCTGCGCTGGGGAAATGAATCTGCTTCAGATGAAGAACTTATCCATGCGTGTAAGCTAGCTCAGGCGGATGAATTTGTTGCAGGACTTCCGGATGGATATGATACTTATATTGAACAGGGTGGTACGAATGTATCCGGCGGACAGAAACAGAGATTATGTATTGCCCGCGCACTGCTGAAAAAACCGAAGATTCTTATTCTTGACGATTCTACCAGTGCAGTTGATACCAAAACTGATGCATTGATCCGAAGGGCATTTAACGAAGAAATACCGGATACGACCAAGATTATCATTGCACAGAGAATATCATCTGTACAGGATGCAGATATGATCGTTGTCATGGACAGAGGACACATTGACGCAGTGGGAACACATGAAGAACTTATGCAGACAAATGCAATCTATCAGGAGATTTATCAGTCTCAGCAAAAAGGAGGGGAAAGCAAATGAAACAGTACGATGGAAAAACCATTAAACGCTTAATGCGTTATATATATGAGCATTCAAAAGGGCTGTTCATACTGGCTGCTGTCTGTGTCCTTGTTTCTACGGCGGCGAATACCGGAGGCTCGATGTTCATTCAGATATTGATCGACAAATATATCGAACCGCTTCTTATGACAGAACACCCGGTATTTTCCGGACTGATAAGAATGCTTATACTTATGGGCGGCATTTATCTGGTGGGCGCATTGTGTACTTTGTTATACAGTCAGTTCATGGTTAATATTTCACAGGGCTGCCTGAAAACGATCCGAGACGATATGTTTAACCATATGCAGTCACTCCCTGTCAGATATTTTGATACCCATACACATGGAGATATCATGAGCCATTATACGAATGATACCGATACACTGAGACAGTTTATTTCGCAGGCACTTCCGCAGTTGTTTTCCAGTGTGGTAAGCGTGGTTTTCTCATTTTGTATTATGGTATATTACAGCATTCCACTTTCTTTAGTGGTAGTGATCATAACGATCCTTATCCTGCTTATCACAAAATATATTGCAGCACACAGTACCAGATATTTTGGAAGACAGCAGACTTCTCTTGGAAATATTAACGGATATATAGAGGAAATGCTGGAAGGACAGAAGGTTGTAAAAGTATTCTGCCATGAGACAAAGGCAGAAGAAGGATTTGACAAAAAGAATGACCAGTTATATCAGGATTCCAGAAATGCGAACAGATATGCAAATATCCTGATGCCGATCTTAAGCCAGATCGGAAACTTTCAGTATATCCTGCTTGCAATACTGGGAGGATGTCTGGTCCTGAACGGAAAAGGAAATCTGACAGCAGGAGTGGTAGTTGCTTTTCTTTCTCTGTCAAAAGCGTTCTCAATGCCGATCCAGCAGATATCTCAGCAGATGAGCATGGTATCAATGGCACTTGCAGGTGCGCAGCGTATTTTTGACCTGATCGATGAAGAACCGGAAACAGATAATGGATATGTTACACTGGTCAATGCAAGGGAAACCGGTGAAGGTTTATGTGAGAGTGAGGAGTACACTGGAATTTATGCATGGAAGCATCCGCATCATGACGGCACTGTTTCCTATATCAGAATGAACGGCGATATTCGTATGAAAGAAGTAGATTTCGGATATGTACCGGAAAAACTGATACTGAGGGGAGTGACTGTTTATGCAGAGCCGGGACAGAAAATTGCATTTGTCGGATCTACAGGTGCCGGAAAAACAACAATCACGAACCTGATCAACCGGTTTTATGATATAGACGATGGAAAGATCCGTTATGATGGGATCAACATCAACAAAATCAAGAAAGCGGATCTGAGACGTTCTCTGGGAATCGTACTTCAGGATACTTATCTGTTCACCGGAACCGTACTTGATAATATACGTTACGGAAAACTGGACGCAACGGATGAAGAATGTATAGAAGCGGCAAAACTTGCAAATGCAGATGACTTTATCCGCCGATTACCGAACGGATATCAGACCATGCTTACCGGGGCGGGAGAAGATTTGAGCCAGGGTCAGAGACAGCTCCTTGCGATCGCGAGGGCAGCAGTGGCCAATCCACCGGCAATGATACTGGATGAAGCGACCTCCTCTATTGATACCAGAACCGAAAAAATCGTACAGGATGGAATGGATAAGCTGATGCATGGCAGAACTACTTTTGTAATAGCGCACAGATTATCAACCATACAGAATTCAGATGTTATCATGGTATTAGATCATGGAAGGATTATCGAAAGGGGAAATCATGAAAGCCTGATCGAGAAAAAAGGAACCTACTATCAGCTCTATACAGGGGCATTTGAAATGGAATAAGATTGCTTATAAGAAATGCAGCAGGGAAGATTTTGTGGTCAACCCTGCTGCATTTTTGTGGTTTTATTATGTCATTTAGCAGTCTGCCATTTCATGGGGCCCGGAACAGGTATGTTTCGCTTCTTTCAGGATCGACAGTACCTGTTTCAGATGTGAACGGGTATTTTTTTTGTAAAAAATCCCGTAAGATAACGGCACCTGTCCTGTTAGCGGAACAAAGGTAAGCATAGTGTCGGCAGATGGAACTGCAGGCAATACAGCAGTCCCATAGCCTGCCTTTATGAGTGAGAGTGAAACCTGCAGGTTTTCCGAATAATAGGTTGCCCCGGGAGAAACCTTCTGACTGAGACGATTCTGGATACCTGCGACCTGAGATGGGATTTCATAAGAGTTACAGATTACAATTTCCTCGGAAAACAGGTCTTTTTCCGAAAGTTCGCTTTGCTGACACAAAGGATGGCCGGATGGAAGAACGGCACAGACAGGGATCTGTTCCAGCTCAAAATAAGAAAAACCATCGCGCATGGGAATATCATCCCTGAAGGCAAAGAGTATATCTATTTCATCGTGGATCAGCATATTTATAACCAGTCGTGATGAAATAATGCGCAGAAACGGATGGATTTCGGGAGCATATTTCCGGACACGATGCAGCAGATGCGTTGTCAGAGACAGATCAACATCTGAGATACAGCCGATAGAGATAATGGGAATATTTGCACTGGAATGACTTTTGATCTTCTGTGAGGTTAACTGCAATTTTGCCAGAATTTCCTTCGCATCATTAAGAAAAATAATACCTGCCGGGGTCAGTGATACCGTCCGGGTAGAACGGTGCAGAAGTTCGGTATCTAATTCATCCTCCAAAGAGCGGATCTGTCTGGACACGGCAGAAGTGGTAATGTTCAAAACCTCTGCAGCCCTTGCAAAATTAAGGTTCTCCGCAACCTGTATGAAGGTTTCAAGCTGTTGGGTAGTAATAAGATCATCTCCTTTATTATTGCGTTACTGTTCACTTTGTCCTCAGTGACTATTATTGCGCTTTGTTCAACAATATTAACATTTATTTACTTTATTTTCAACAGGAGAGTGATGTATGGCAAAACACCTCGCGGGATATTACCAGTGAACAGTAACGGCATTTGAACAGTAACCGGAAAAAGAACAATAATAATTACAAATATGAAATGAAACGTGTTATAATAGCAATATCAATTCGAAATAGAAGGATTAATCCAAACACATATCAGGGAGGCTTATATTATGAAAAAAGTAAAATCAGCTGCAGCACTTTTGTGCAGTGCATGTCTGGCACTGTCAGGAACAGCAATACCGACAATGGCAGATTCTGTAAAGGTCGTAACACTTGGAGCAGATCTTTCCAGTGATCAGAAGAACACAATGATGAAATATTTTAATGTGGACAGCAGCCAGGTGCAGATCCTCACGATCACAAATCAGGATGAGAGAGATCATTTAAGCGCATATGTTCCGCTTGAACAGATTGGAACAAGAACGGTAAGCTGTGCATACGTCAAACCAACACAGTCCGGCGGAATCAAGGTTCGTACAGCGAACCTTAACTGGGTCACCTGCAATATGATCGCAACTTCACTTTCCACATCCGGTGTGAAGAACTGTGAAGTAGTGGCAGCCTGCCCGTTTGAGGTATCTGGTACAGGAGCTCTGACAGGTATCCAGATGGCATATGAGTCTGCTACAGGCGAGAAACTCGACAGCACAAAGAAAGAGCTTGCGACAGAAGAAATAGTAGTAACGGGAAATCTTGCAGATGAGGTTGGAAAGAATGACGCAACGGTGGTTATGAATAACTCCAAGCTTCAGGTTATCAAGGATAATGTCCAGAATGCAGACGAAATTTATAATATTGTAGTAAATGTGGCACAGCAGAACAATGTGAATCTGGATTCTGATCAGATCAATAAGATCGTAGAGCTTCTGGAACAGATCGCACAGCAGAATTACAACTATGATGATGTAAAGACAACTCTGGAACAGGTAGATCAGAATACATCCGGTAACAGTGATTCGATCGGTGATGTGGCAGATGAAGAGGATGATACTGTGAATGCCGGAGATACAGTGGACGGAGATGATATTCTGAACAGTGTTGATAACAGCGCATTGGGCGGAGATGTTGTAGAGAGTTCTACAGAGGATACGGCACTGGAAGAGGAAACAGGACTGATCGAGAGTACAGATGACAGTCAGGATGATGATATGGAGTCTGTAGACACACTGCAGGAGACAGAAAGCGAAGAGACAACAGATGACAGTACTCTTGACAGTACAGATGACGGAGATCTGGCGGAAACAGAGGAGAATGCAGATAACGGAACGACAGCAGATGAGCTGGATACTTCCTTACTGACGGACGATCAGCTTACATTATTTAACAGGGCTGAGAACTTCTGTAAAGGAGAATATGAGGGAGATACAGATGCACTTGCAACGGCAATGGAAGATAATACAGCAACGGCATCCGTAACTCTTGATGCTGAGAATGGTGCAACACTTTCAAAAGAAGTAGAGAAAGCATATCTGAAGGTTCTTACAGACGGGACAGATTCCTATCAGGCTGACGGAACAGAGATTTACATGAGCACAGAGCTTAACATGGTAAATAAATCCATGAAGGAAATCTTTGGTTTAAGTGACGGCTCACAGGCAAGTCCGGAACTTGGCGAACTTTCTGATGAAGACAGACAGACTTTATATAAGGAAACTATGAAGTTCTTTGAGAAGCTTTATGGAGAGAGTTCAGAGACTTATAACACAGAAGGTGAAGAATGATCAGAGACATATTTCTCCGGGGCATACTTCTGAAAGATATATGACAGACAAACAACAGACAGCTGGTGAAATTTCTGTGATTTCGCCGGCTGCTTTGTGTTATATGTAGAAAAAAGGAAATGAATATGATAGAATGGGATGATCAGAAAAAGGAGGAATAAGAATGGGAATGGCAGTAGTAACCTTGAAAAAAGGTGAAGGACGACTTCTGAAATCCGGTGGGATGTGGATCTTTGATAATGAGATAGATACGGTTATGGGAAACTTTGAGAACGGAGATCTGGTACTGATTCATGATTTTGACGGTTATCCGATGGGCAGAGGATTTATCAATACAAACTCAAAAATTACCGTGCGTCTGATGACAAGGGACGAGAATGTTGAAATTAACAGGGAACTTCTTGAGAAACGTGTCCGTGATGCATGGGAATACCGTAAGAAAGTAGTGGATACCGGAAGCTGCCGCCTGATCTTTGCAGAAGCAGACTTCCTTCCGGGACTTGTGGTGGATAAATTCTCAGACGTACTGGTAGTACAGTCCCTGGCACTGGGAATTGACCGTTTTAAGGAAACTATTGTGGAACTGATCAGGAAGGTTCTGGCAGAGGACGGAATTATCATACGAGGTGTCTATGAGAGAAGTGATGTCAAGGTCCGCAGACAGGAGGGAATGGAACTGGTTAAGGGCTTTATCGGACCGGAATTTCCGACACTTGTGCAGATTGAAGAGAATGGTGTGAAGTATGAAGTGGATGTGAAGGATGGACAGAAAACAGGATTTTTCCTTGACCAGAAATATAACAGGCTGGCGATCCAGAAACTCTGTAAGGGTGCGAAGGTGCTGGATTGCTTTACTCATACGGGTTCTTTTGCACTGAATGCCGGAATCGCAGGTGCGGCAGGCGTAACAGGGGTGGATGCATCTCAGCTTGCGGTAGACCAGGCAACGGCGAACGCAGCGCTGAACGGCTTGTCTGACAGGGTAAAGTTCCTGTGTGAGGATGTTTTTGAATTACTGCCTCAGCTGGAACAGAAGGGGGAGAAATTTGATGTTGTTATTCTGGATCCTCCGGCATTTACCAAATCCAGAAGTTCTGTAAAGAATGCGGTAAAAGGATACAGGGAAATCAATCTGCGCGCCATGAAACTGGTAAAGGACGGCGGATTTCTGGCAACCTGTTCCTGTTCTCATTTTATGGATTATGAACTGTTTACCAGAACGATCGGACAGGCAGCGAAGAATGTACATAAGAGACTGCGTCAGGTAGAATACAGAACCCAGGCACCGGATCATCCGATCCTGTGGGCGGCAGATGAGTCTTATTATTTGAAATTTTATATTTTCCAGGTATGTAATGACAGATAAGAAAACAGAAAGAGAGGATATTACTATGAGTTTTAAAGAAGTAAAAGCAGAAGAACTGACAATGAATCCATTTACAAAGATTGGAAAAGAATGGCTCCTGATCACAGCCGGAAACGAAGAAAAATGTAATACCATGACCGCAAGCTGGGGTGCAATGGGTGTTATGTGGGGAAAGAATGCGGTTACGGTATATATCCGCCCGCAGAGATACACAAAGGAATTTGTGGATGGAAATGATATGTTTACTATTTCTGTTCTGGGAAATGAATACCGGAAAGCATTAAATTACTGCGGTACAGTTTCCGGAAGAGGAACTGATAAGATTAAAGATGCAGGTCTGACTCCGTATTTTACAGACGGGACAGCAGGAATCGGGGAAGCGGATATGATTATGGTATGCAGGAAGATGTACCAGGATGAGATCAGACCGGAATGCTTCAATTCACCGGAAAATGACAGTAAATGGTATCCGGATAAAGATTATCATACAATGTATATTGCGGAAATAGTGAAAGTTCTGGTAAAGGAAGCATAAACGTAGCTGTGAAAATACCCGTACAGTCGTAAGAAACGTTCACAGGATATACAGCGATAAAGAGGAAATTGAATGAAAGATAAATTAAATAAATTTATGCAGGGACGTTACGGAGTCGATCAATTTTCAAGATTTACTCTTGGTGTGGCACTTTTTGTTATTGTGATAGGTTCTTTTATGAGAAGAAATGCGGCGGGCGGTATCCTGGACACAGCAGGTCTGTTTCTTATTATCTATACATATTTCAGAATCCTGTCGAGAAATATTTCTGCACGTTATGCGGAGAATCAAAAGTATCTGGGTTATACACAGAGGCTTCGAAACCGATTTAACAGAGAAAAGAATATGCTGGAGCAGAGAAAAACCCATCATATCTATAGCTGTCCGGGCTGTGGACAAAAGATCCGTATCCCAAGGGGAAAAGGACAGAAGGTGGAAATCGAGTGCCCGAAATGTCATGAAAAGTTTATAAAGAGACGATGATGAAGGGAAAAGAGAACCGCTTTTGCAGTGACAAAACAGATCTAGAGGTCATGGAGGAACTATGTTTGGATATGTGGTATTAAATAAACCGGAAATAAAATTTAAGGACTTTGATCTGTATCGGTCCTTTTACTGTGGTCTGTGCAGAGAACTGAAGGATCGATATGGAATATCCGGACAGATTTCACTGACTTACGATATGACCTTTGTTGTGATCCTGCTGAGTGCACTTTACGAACCGCCGACACAGAAAGGCGGAACCAGGTGCATCCTTCATCCGGTCAGTAAACAGACGGTCAGGAGAAACAAAGTGACAGAGTATGCCGCAGATATGAATGTACTTCTTACCTATTATAAATGCAGAGATGACTGGGATGACGAAAAGAAGCTCACAGCTCTTGGATATTCGAAGGTTCTGCAGGGAAAAGTGCAGAAGCTGGACGGAAAGTATCCGGAGAAATCCCGGCAGATACAGAAATATCTTGCGAAGCTTTCAGAAATGGAGAAAGCAGGAGAAAAAGATATCGACAAAATGTCAGGATGCTCAGGAAAGATCATGGCAGAAATCATGGCATGGAAATCAGATGTCTGGGAGGATGCACTGAGAAGAATGGGATTTTTTCTCGGGAAATTCATTTATATTCTGGACGCGTATGATGATCTGGAAGAAGATATAAAAAATAAAAATTACAATCCTTTTTCCGGGCAATATATAATGGAAACATTCGATGAGCAGGTACGCCAGCTTCTGATTATGATGATGGCACAGACCTGTCGGGAGTTTGAGAAGCTTCCTGTTATAAAATATACAGATATTCTGAGAAATATTCTTTACTCCGGTGTGTGGGTACGTTTTGAGATGATCCACAGACAGAGGAAAGAAACGGGAGAGAAGAAGAATGATTGATCCATACAGCATACTCGGCATTTCCAGGGATGCGTCAGATGATGAAGTAAAGAAAGCCTACCGCAGACTTAGCAGGAAATATCATCCGGATGCCAATATCAATAATCCGGATAAAGATCAGGCTGAGGAGAAATTTAAACAGGTACAGCAGGCCTATGAACAGATCATGAAGGAGAGAGAGCAGGGAAACAGTTATGGCAGTTACCAGTACGGCGGCTATGGCGGTTTTTCAGGACAGACAGATTCTGGTTATCAGGATGAAGAAGCCATGCGCAGACAGGCGGCAGTTAACTATATTCAGAGCGGACATTACCGTGAAGCCATGAATGTTCTGCAGGCACTTCAGCAGAGAAACGGACAGTGGTATTATCTGTCATCTATGGCCAATATGGGACTTGGAAACAATGTAAATGCACTGAATGACATTAAAGAAGCAGTACGTCTGGAACCTGATAACGTGCAGTACCGGATGCTGCAGCAGCAGATGGAGGGTGGCGGAACCTGGTATCAGGAGATGCAGAATCCGTTTGGCGGTATGCCGACTGGTGGAGATGATTACTGTATGAAACTGTGTCTGGCGAATCTGGCATGCAGTCTGTGCTGCCCGGGAGGCGGTGTCTTCTGCTGCTGATCAAGTAACGTACCGGAGGTTGATTTTTTCAGGATGTTTCGAAAAATATCTTCTGAAGTAGAGAAAGTTGTATATATTGACTGTTTTACAATTCAAATACCGGAAAAAATTAGTTGACATTTAACATATTTATAGTTATCTGTTGACGGAACATTGAAGGTGTAATATAATATAGTCATAAAAACGTAACAACATTGTAAAAAATAGGAGCGCATGCTGGTTTATATTCTGTTGATCGGGTATGTGTTCTGACAACGAAAAAAGGAAGGTATGTATGCAAAACGTCAACAAGAGGGTTAGAATCTGGGGGATACTTTTGTTTCTGCTGTTGTTTGCTGCGGGGATTTCCGTTTATTTTACTGCAGCGAAGGTACATGCTGAAACGCAGGCAGGTTTTGTAACTATCAATGGAAATTCATATTACATAAATGCAGATGGCTCTAAACAGAAGGGCTGGCTGGAACTGGATGGTAAGAAGTATTATTTTGATACAACGACCGGTGTTCAGGTAAAGGGCTGGGTTACTGACTCCAAGGGCAGAAAGAGGTATTTCAGCAAGACAGCCGGAGTCATGCTGACCGGCTGGGTTACTGATTCCAAGGGACAGAAGAGGTATTTTAATACATCTACCGGCTATATGCAGACCAAATGGATGACACTGAAGGGTAAGAAATATTATTTCTACAGTAAAAGCGGTGTGGCTGCCTGCAAGACATTCCTCACAGACAGCAAATCCAATACAAGATATTTTACAAGCGCATGCTATATGCTTACCGGATGGACAAAGAACTCCAGTAATGAGTACAGGTATTTCGAGACAGAAGACGGAATTATGGCAAAGGGCTTCCAGAAAATCGACGGTAAGAACTACTATTTTAATATGAAGAGTGGTAAGATGGCTGTAGGCTGGGCTACAATCGGGTCAAGTAAGTTTTACTTTGACAAGGAGACAGGTGTGATGGCTACCGGAACTGTAACAATTGATGGTAAGAAATATCATTTCAGTTCAAGCGGAGCACTGATAACTACAGCAGAGTCTACTGGTACAAAGACAATTAAGAACTATCTTGCGGGTGCATTGCAGCCGGTTGGACAGGCTCTGTATGTATGGGGCGGCGGATGGAATGATTCCACAAGAAAAGGTACAAGCCAGACGATGACGGATTTCTATAACAACCAGAGCAGCAGCTATGATTATAACAATTACAGAGATCTCAGTACGACGAACCGTGCAAAAGGTTTCGACTGTTCCGGTTTCGTAGGCTGGGCAGCATATCAGGTAATGCAGAGCAAATCCGGTATCGGAAGCGGATATACCGTAGTTTCCGGAGAGATTGGTTCTTATTACAAATCTCTTGGATGGGGAAGCATCCTTACTCAGGCAAATCTGGCCAGTGATAACTGGAAAGTATATCCGGGAGATGTAGGATATGACAGTGGTCATACATGGATCATTCTCGGTCAGTGTAAAGATAAGAGTGCAGTGATCGTACATTCCACACCGAATGCAGGAGTTCAGATCGCCGGTACACCGACACCGTCAGGTGATTATACAAGCCAGGCGATTACGCTGGCAAAGAAGTATATGGCTAAATATCCGGGCTATACTAAATATGCTTATCATACTTCATCCGGCAACTATATCAGGCGAGGTAATTATCTGAGATGGAACAGAAGTACACTTTCTGATCCGGACGGATATCTGAATATGACGGCAGACCAGATTCTTGCGGATCTGTTCAGCTGATGAACCGCAGAGTGAAGCAGACATAAGAGATATCTCTGCTGACAGATAAACTCCACGGCAGATAAATGAGAGATAAGAGAGGCAGTTTCTGTATAAAAGAAGCTGCTTCTTTTTTAACCGTAACTGCGAAGAGTAACAAAACAATTACTAAATGTTACGAAAATATAAAATTTATCATAAATAACCCTTGCGTTCCTGAATATAATATGTTAATATGTATTGGAAATAACTTAGATATTACATAAAAGTTAAGAAATAGAAAGAAAATATTACGAGGGTGAGAATTCATGAAGAAAAAAATCGTATGTCTTACGCTGGCACTTCTGCTGACAGCAGCACAGGTGGTTAATGTAAGCGCTTCAAGGGAGGATGAATTAAGAGAAGAGCAGGCAGTTACCAGTCAGCAGCTGGATGAAACTTATTCCAGAATGGATGAACTGGCATATGCGAAATCACAGCTTGAAAATGAGATCTCAGAACTGGATTCGAATCTTGTAAGTGTTATGGTTTCCATTGATACTCTTAAAAGTGATATAGATAATAAAGAAGTAGACATTATTAAAACAAAACAGGATCTGGCCAAAGCTCAGAAGGCGAGAGATAAGCAGTATGAGAGCATGAAACTACGTATTCAGGCTCTGTATGAGCAGGGTGGTGATACCGCATGGTTCCAGATGATGCTGAATTCAGAGAATCTCAGCGAGCTTCTCACACGTGCTGAGAATACACAGCAGATGTATGAACAGGACAGGAAGAATCTTGATAAATATGTCAATACAATTAATGAGGTAAATAACCTCAAAACTCAGTATGAATCAGAAAAAGCTGAACTGGAAGAGATGAAAGCCTCTTATGAGGAACAGTCCTATAATCTCCAGACCCAGATTGATGAAAAGAAAGCTGTTTCTGCAGATTATGAGAATGAGATCGCATATGCACAGCAACAGGCTGCAGAATATGCAAATCTGCTGGCAGAACAGACTGCAGAGATTCAGAAGCTGGAAGCAGAGAGGATTGCAGCAGAGGAAGAAGCGAGACGTCAGGCAGAAGAAGAGGCTGCAAGACAGGCAGAGGAAGAAGCTGCAGCAGAGGCAGATGAGGAGGATTCTGATTCTGAATCCGAGGATGTCGAATACGATGAAGACGGAAATGAAATTGAGACAGATGAAGATGAGACAGATGAAGATGAGACAGATGAAGACGAAACAGATGAAGCAGATTCCGGATCCGAAGATACAGAGGATGATGAAAACAGTGATGAGGTTGAAACAGCAACTTCCTCTGATGATGTAGAATATGATGAATATGGAAACGTGATCGATTCTGACAATACAGTATCAACAGAGGAGTATGAGAGTGAACAGTCATCAGATTCAGACAGTTCCTCATCCTCAGGATCAGGGTCTGCTGTCGTAGATTATGCAACACAGTTTGTAGGTAATCCATATGTATGGGGCGGCACAAGCCTTACAGATGGTGCTGACTGTTCAGGTTTCGTTCAGAGTGTATATGCGAATTTTGGCATAAGCCTTCCGAGAACCTCCTATGAACAGCAGAACGCAGGTACAGAAGTATCTTATGCGGATGCACAGCCGGGCGACCTGATCTGTTATGGAGGTCATGTGGCAATTTATATGGGCAATGGACGTATTGTTCATGCATCCAACTCAGTAGATGGAATCAAGATCAGTGATAATGCTGCATACAGAACAATTGTCTCAGTGAGAAGACTGGTATAAAATAAGAAAAAGCGTAACGGAGAATATTGGTGTGATGCCGGTATTCTCTTTTTTTATATCACAGAAAATTATTCCGTCAGTGCAGCAGTTGCCGAAACAAAAGATTTTACCGGTTTTCAGGTGGATTTTACCTTGACATTAATTTATTGAAATAGTACGATTTATTGTGAAAGTTCTGGACGGCGGTTATGGACAGATCATGTCTGTATGAGTGATTCATGAGCATCGGACAGGTCAATGATTGTAACTGTACAGATACTGAACAGTTGCTTTTTCAAGAATATTGAAAGTGAGGAGATATAAATGGCAAATGATCAGGTAGAGCAGATCAGAATTGTGCAGGAAACTGTTGCAGGTAAGGAGATTACCTTTGCACATGTAATGGGAGGACCTGCTCCGATCATATATCAGAAGCTCGGTCTGAACCCTCAGGTGGATTATCGTTCCTCTGCTATTGGAATTATGAATATGACACCGCCTGAATCAGCGGTAATTGCGTCAGACATTGCAGTTAAGAGCGGAAATGTGTATCTGGGATTTGCTGATCGTTTCACAGGAACGTTGATCATCACGGGAGAGATTTCAGATGTAATGTCAGCAATGACAGAAGTTGTAGATTATTTCAGAGATACTCTGGGGTATGTAGTCTGCAATATTACCAAGAGATAGGAAGTGCTGAGATGGCAGGAATGACGACCAGAGAGTTACTGGAAAGACTGTATCATGAGGATTATGAAAAGCTGAAGGGAAAGAAACTTCGAATGACGCGGGTAAGAGTTCCGGGGAAGGAAGTCTGTCTGGCACATGTGATCAGTCCTTCTCAGAGTTGTATTTATCAGAATCTGGGACTTCATATCGGGGTGCATGAAGGAGAAGATCATACGGGGGAAGCGATAGGAATGGTTCGTTTTACTCCGTGGGAGGCTGTTGTCGTGGCAGCGGACATTGCGGTGAAGAGTGCTCATGTGGAAATCGGGTTTATGGATCGTTTCAGCGGTTCTCTGATTCTTACCGGAGGACTTACCGAAGTACAGACAGCAGTGGAAGAAGTGGTGAGATTTTTTGGAGACACACTTGGGTTTAAGACCTGTGCAGTCCATAAAAGCTGAGAAAGAATAGTGAAAGGAATAAACACGGCTATATGAAGAAAATATTTCTGATGGGCAGGAGTGAAGCCGGAAAAACTTCACTGACACAGGCATTGAAAGGTGAGAGACTTCACTATGTCAAAACACAGTATACCAATACGGAGGATGATACCATTGATTCTCCGGGAGAATACGCAGAATCCAAGCATTTCAGTGTGGGACTTGCCTGCTTTTCATTTGAGGCAGATGTGATCGCAATGGTGCAGGCGGCAGATGAACCGTTCAGCCTTTTTGGATATGGCAGCAATTCATTTATCCTCAGACCACTGATCGGGATTATCACAAAGATTGATTCTCCGTATGCAAATATCCCGATGGTACGGCAGTGGATGATCAATGCGGGATGTGAACGTATTTTTCTGGTAAATAATGTAACCGGAGAAGGTATTGACGAGTTAAAAGAGTACCTGAGAGGAGATTTTCCTCACCTTACTATGGAGGAAGCGAAATACAGGCAGAGTCTGGGATTAAATGAATGGGAACCCTTGCCCGGTTCACAGAAGAATAACTCGCTGAAAAATATTTGAAATTATATTGATAAATAGTTGACATTCAGTTAGAGCCGTGTTACTATACAGTCAGTATAATTCCATATGGAACATATTAAGTGCTGATACCGTAGAAGAAACGGTACAGAAAGAGGGAATCAGGTGAGAAGCCTGAGCGATCCGGTCACTGTAACAGAGGAGCAAATCTCAAAAGTCCATTGTGCCATAGCATGAGAAGGAGAGAGGAGCGATGAGCCTGGAGCCAGGAAACCTGCTTGGTATGGCGAGGTTAAACTTCCGTGTAAAGTGT
>CAVCYJ010000054.1:0-15524 GCA_963605995.1 Holdemanella biformis
CCTATGCTTCCTCAGATGACCTGAACCAGGAATGCGTAGACGAACGCTTCGACTATGTGACCAGAGAAACCGCCCCCTATGTAGAATGGCTCGGAATCCAGGAGAATCCATATGGCGGCGGCTGGGCAGCGGGAAAAGACTATGGAAGTAAATTACGGAAAATACTGGCAGATCTGAAAAACTGATAAGCTCTTTTAAGTCCTGAATGTAAAAATCCGGGACTTTTTTGGTATTTCTTGTTATGCAGGTAAATCCATGGTAGAATAAGAAAAAAACAAAGAGGAAGAAAGAATGTTTTTTCTGAAAAAAAGAACTGAAAATGAGAACGCAGAGAGTATCATAAAAGAACAGCTTTCACGGCTGTCTGATACCTGCAGGCAGGAGAGCGCAGATACAAAAAAAGCACTGGATGAAATGCAGCGGCAACAGATGGAAATGCAGAAATTCCTGCGTAAAAAAATGGAAACGCTGGATGATTTCCTTGATCAGCTGGAGGAGGAAAAAGAAACACAGGCAGAGGCAGGGGAACTGCATAAAGAAGCCTGCGAAAGAGAAATGCAGCTTTGTCAGCTAATCGGCATCTACAGCGAGCAGATGCATGCAATAGAAGGACTCCTTGCGGACAAAGAAGGGTGGAACGAACAGTTCCGGCTCATGAGACAGAAAAGGAAACAGCTTTGCGGGCTGGCACAGATCCAGGAAACAGGAAACGTGGGAGAACCATTTGATTACAGACTGCATGAGATCATTAAAACCGAAGAGGCAGATCAGGATAAACCGGAAGGAATCATTTCACAGGTGTATGTCCCGGGTATGCTGTATCGGGGAAAGATAATAAAAAAGGCACAGGTCTGTGTATACAGAAAATAAATTCCGGGAGAAACAGAGAATGAGTGAAAAAGTAATAGGAATTGACCTTGGAACAGCGACAACAGAGGCAGCGTTTTTTACAGACGGAGAGGTACATATGATACCGAATCCGGAGCAGCAGAACATTACGCCTTCAGTAGTGGGACTTGATGAATCCGGAAAGATCATAGTAGGAGAAGAGGCAAAAGCCTCCTATCTGCTGGCACCGGAACGCACTGTAATAGAAGTAAAGCGAAAAATCGGCACCGGCGAACAGATCAGGCTTGGAAAGAATATCTATACACCCGCTGAAATCTCTGCCGAGATCCTGAAATATGTCAGAGCATATGTATCACAGAATCTGGGAGAGGAGATCACCAGGGCAGTGATCTCAGTTCCGGCCTATTTTGACGACAGACAGCGCAGGGAGGTTGTAGAAGCCGGAAAACTTGCGGGCTTTCAGGTAGAACGGATTATCAATGAGCCTACGGCAGCGGCCCTCAGTTATGGACTGGAACATATGGAAGAGGAAAGCTATGTTCTGGTTTACGATCTGGGTGGCGGAACATTTGATGTCACACTTCTGGAAATGTTCGAGGGAGTCCTTGAAGTAAAAGCCAGTGCAGGAGACAACCAGCTTGGAGGCAAAGACTTTGATGAGGCTCTGATCGGATGGCTGAGAAACCGGTTTGAGACAAAACAGGGAATCAGCCTGGAAGGTAATGTATATGCAGCTGCAAAGCTGAAAAAAGAAGCAGAGAAATGTAAAATCGCATTAAGCAGTCAGGAGGCTGTTACCGTACAGATCCCGCTGCTGGCAGAGAAGAACGGTGTCCCGGTGGCATTAGAAGAAACAGTTACCAGAGAGCAGTTTGAAGAATTGATCGGTGGTCTGATCGCAAGGACACATGGTCCTGTGAAAAGAGTTCTGGATGATGCGGGGATTTCCGGAGAAGAACTCGACCATGTGCTTCTGGTAGGCGGTTCCACCAGAGTTCCTCTGGTAGCCAGGGATATCGAGAAACTGCTGGGAATGAAGGCAGACTTTGCGATAGACCCGGACTTCAGTGTAGCGCAGGGGGCTGCGATCCAGGCTGGGATCATAGCAGGAGAACTGGACGGAGACGATGCGCTGATCATGACAGATGTCTGCCCGTATACACTTGGAATCCAGGTATGGAACGGAATCACTGCGGACTGTATGAGCACCATTATCCCGAGAAATACAACGATTCCGGTTACGAAGAAAGAGAGATATTATACTTCCGTTGATTATCAGGAGAAGACGGAGATTGCAGTCTATCAGGGAGAGTCACAGCAGGTCAGCAGGAACCATTTCCTGGGAAATTTCATGCTGGAGGGAATTCCGGGGAGAAGATCCGGAGAGGAAAGCATCGATGTTGAATTTTCCTACAATCAGAATGGAATTCTGGATGTTAAGGCTACCATCGTCAGTACAGGAAAAGATATGGCTGTTACCATCAACCTGATGGACTGCACTGACAGGAAGGTGGATGTGAGTGAATGGAAGAAATCCTCCTGTGCAGGAGAATACAGAACGATCATCCGGCGCGGAGAGAAATTCGCAGTCAAATGCAGGAAAGCTGATGACGAAGAATTACTGGAAGAAATAGAAGAACTGCTGTATCTGATAAAGAGAGCAGTCCTGGAAGAAAAAACTGACAAAGCAGATGATCTCGCTGACGAAATACGTGAACTGCTTGAACTGGAGGGATAAGAAGATGGCAAAAAAAGATTATGAAATCCTGGGCTTGCAGGAAGATGCAGACGAAAAGGCGGTCAAACGGGCATATTTTAAACTGGTTCGTCAGTTTTCACCGGAAAAAGATCCGGAACATTTTCAGGAAATCCGGGAAGCCTATGAAAATATCATTTCCGGCAAAAAAGATGAGTCTGAAGAACTGATGTTAGGTATACCGAAAGACCCATATGCCCAGAAGATAGTCGGATGGCTTCAGGAAGCCCTGCAGACACAGGATGCCAGACGGTTAGTAAAAATGGCAGAAGAAGCGATTCGCTGTTACGGAGAAGCAGAAGGCTTCCTGTACTATCTGCACAGAGGTCTCTCACTGGACGGAAAGACAGGAAAAGCTGTAAAGGTCATGGAAAAGCTGGCGAAAAGATTTCCTGAAAAGCTGTATTACAAAAAAGAACTGGCAATTTCCTACTTTGACAGAGGATATTACAACAAAGCAATGACGGCCTTTCGCGATGCCTATGATGCGGGCATACGGGATCCCGAGTTTCTTTCCACATATTCCATAAACTGTCAGAGCCGTGGAGAGTACAGTGAAGGAATACGCTGCCTGTGGGAGCTTTTGGATCAGACAGAGAAAAATCCGAAAGAATCCATGTTTGATATCCTTAATGCATTTACCGGACTTATTATGATGAGCGGTGCGGCAAATATTATCTCAGATCAGGAGAAAGCAATCGAACGGTTTGAGTCCTTTATTGACGGGGCATCTCTTTATATAGAAGAATATCAGGAGGAGCTTATCACCCTTGCAGGAGCTATTCTGGTATCCCGGAAAAACAGGGAAGTTTCTGACTTAAATAAAGTATTTGAAATTGTGGAGAAGATCAAAAGCCACCTGTCAGATCAAAAGACACTGGAAATCTGGGATGAATTTGCTGCTTACGCCCATATATTTGGCAGAGAGATGGATGACCGTTTATCAGATTTTACAAAAGAAATGTGCAGAGTGATGGAACCAGATGATGAAGACCCTGACTTTACCCGTTTCATGCAGCTGGATGTCAAACTCCGCCTGCTGGAAAAATGGCCGGAGATCCGGAAAGAGTTTGATATTGTCCGTGAAGAATATCCGGACAGCTACAGATCTGTAAAAGATTACCTGGAACTTCTGGAAAATACCAGTGATTTCAACCGCCTGCGCGAGAAACTTCTGAAGGATTACGACAGATATGCCGTTTACTTCCAGGGAACCCCTCCTTACTATGAGGAATATCCTCAAAGACAGCCGAAAACAGGCGAAGTCCGGTGGGACAGTGAAGAAAACGGAGCCTACCGCCGCCAGAATAAGAAAATCGGAAGAAACGACCCCTGCCCGTGCGGAAGCGGAAAGAAATATAAAAACTGCTGTGGGAGATAGACAGAACCCGAAGAAAAAATTCAATTCAGAAAAGCTAACCCGTGATGAAGCGCATAATCAGGCAGCACAGGAAATGTATATCGATTTTCTCAGAAACATGTTTAAAGGAATCGAAGCATCGAAATATATTGCGCTTGCATATCTGACCGGGATTTTGCCGATAAAGAAATGATGGATAAATTCAGGGAAATGCTTATGAAGGAAAATATAGTGTCGTTAGGATTCTCAAAGGAGTCTGATGCATAAAAGAACATATTTATGCACCAGGCTTCTTTTATTTTGAAAAAATTTTCGAAATCATTGATTCAGATCAAGCACCTGACAAGACAGAAAATGAAAGATGTAGTAAAATATATTACGACAATAAAAGAGGTACAGTCTTTTATGTTAAAAAATGAAACACTGAACTGAGAAAAAGTGATTATTACAGGAAGCTCCCTGTTTGGGTAACATTTAGTTATTCGGAATTCGGAACAATGTTCATGATGTATAACTATTTAAGAGGAGATTTGCGAAAAAGTATTTTGGCATATTCCTTTGCTAAGAGTAAGTATTCAAAAAAGGATACAGAGTTAGTTGATACATGGCTGGATGCTGGAAATAATTAATTATAAATACCACGGGGAACAAGTCTATGTTCTCCGTGTTTGACGTTCCTATATAATTTTTAATTCTCAGATATGCAAAATTGATATCAGCAAATCCCCTCTTTTCACATTGACATTACAAAAAGCAAGACTATAATGAGAACCGAGAAAAAGAATCTAACATTATCAGAAAGGGGAAGTTAATTATGAGTACAGTTTTGCCGAGAGAAGAAGCAGTGGAAGCAATTTTTTCTAAGATTCTGGCTTCACCGGAGGCATCCGGGCGGTTAAGCGGAGTATTTTATGAGCATATGGATGATGATCATCGTCTTGCAGATAATGACAGAGATCATTTCCTGCAGGTACTGTTTCACGCATATCAGAATGGTGATATCAGTGCATTGCTGTTGGAACTGTGTGGGAGGAGTATGTTTGACCTGCTAAGGGAGGCATATCTGATTCCTAAGAAATTCCATGGAAAAGCAGGAGAGAATCCGGTTCTTCTCACAGATGTTTCAGGAGAACTTCTTCCAGGAGAAAAAGTCTCAGCCAGAGAATATGCAAAATTTAAAGAAATATACGAGAATCATGAATGTGCCCCGAGATCTGCCCTGTATCTTGCAGATGGTTACGACCTTGTCCGTACCTACACCGAAGGTCTGAACATTACAGAGGAAAAAGACAACCGCAAACGTGGAGTCCTGGCTCTTTATGCATTGCCGGATACCTGTAAACTGGGTCTGACCGAAGCACAGGCATATGCAGTTGTGTGGGATGCCTTTCAGAAAATCCAGGAAGAAGCTCCGAGAGCCATGGTATACTATGGACAGGAAACCGGCCTGAAGAAGGAGAATCCGGATAAACCATATGATGAGGTAGGTATTCTCCTTCCTATCCATGAATTTGAGAAAAAAATGCTCCAGCATTTGGACGAGATTGACGGAATCGTCCTGGCTTGCAGAGAAAAAATGATGAAGGAAGCAGGAAACGACAGCCTGCAGCTTTAACAAATCAGACAAATAGCGAAACGGATGATTTTATCCGCTTGACAATATGTAATGAGGAAGTGAGAAAATGCCACAGGAAGTGATCAAAAAGAATCATATGGACGTTGCCTGGCATGAGTATACAGATAAAAATGGTGAAAATATACCAGTTGTAAATGCCAGTATCGCAGAGAAGGCATC
The DNA here is from genome assembly GCA_963605995.1 of Holdemanella biformis. Classification (GTDB taxonomy): domain Bacteria; phylum Bacillota; class Clostridia; order Lachnospirales; family Lachnospiraceae; genus Blautia_A. The sequence continues at coordinate 5,761 of CAVCYJ010000054.1, forward strand.
CATTATCGGCCGTGCGGGAATCATGTTTCTCTCATGCGGTACCGGGGCATGGAGAGTAAGAAGCTCCATGAACACACTGGCAGAAACGCTTGGTATTGTATGTACGGCGGATATTGGCCTGATGTCAATTGAATATACCTGTTATGACGGTGAGAATGGATTTACACAGTCGTTGTGTCTGACTAATACAGGGGTAAATACTTTGAAGTTAAACCGTCTGGAACATTTTATCCGGAATTTTGAAAAAGAAGGAAAACATATGTCAGGAGAGCAACTGCATACATTTCTTGATAATATTGAAAAAACACATGGACTGTATTCGCCGTCTGCACTGGGACTGGCAGCAGCAATCGCGTGCTGTGGATTTACATTCCTTCTTGGAGGCGGTCCGATCGAGATGTTCTGCGCTTTTGTCGGTGCGGGAACTGGAAATTATCTCCGGTGTAAACTGACAAAGCATCATTTTACATTGTTCTTATGTATTGTATCTTCTGTATCCCTGGCCTGCTTTGTATATGCGGGATTACTTAAGCTTGGTGAAATATTCCTGGGAATTTCTGTTCAACATGAGGCCGGATATATCTGCGCAATGCTTTTTATCATACCGGGATTTCCGTTTATCACCAGCGGTATTGACCTTGCAAAACTGGATATGCGTTCAGGGATCGAACGTCTGACTTATGCTTTGATCGTTATTCTGGTAGCCACTATGGCAGCCTGGATCATGGCACTGATCCTGCATTTGAAACCTGTCGATTTTATAAAATTTTCACTGTTAACAGAACAGTGGATCCTATTCCGGCTTCTTGCGGGTTTTTGCGGAGTGTTTGGCTTCTCTGTCATGTTTAACAGTCCTGTACGCCTGGCAGTCGCTGCAGCCGGGATAGGGGCGGTCGCCAATACGCTTAGACTGGAATTGGTCGACCTTGCCAATATTCCTCCGGCCGCCGCTGCATTTATCGGTGCACTTACCGCGGGACTCCTGGCATCTTTTCTGAAGAATAAAGTCGGATATCCAAGAATATCTGTAACTGTTCCTTCGATTGTTATCATGGTTCCGGGACTATATCTGTACAGGGGCTTTTATAACCTTGGCATTATGTCATTATCATCAGCAGCGTCCTGGTTTGCGTCTGCAATCCTTATCATTGCAGCATTGCCATTAGGACTGATTTTTGCACGTATTCTGACGGACAAAGCATTCAGATATTGTACTTAATTGAAGCGAGTCCCCACCCACTGCTTATTGCTTTTCGCAATTGAAACAGGGGACTTACCTGATTCGGTTACATTTATGTTAAAAATATATCATGAATTTCCGGAAAATTGTAGAATGTGTCTGAATACAGTAAAATCCATGCTGCAAAATTGTTCATATTTTTGTACAAAACTACTTGTTAATTAATTGACAATATGTTATCATTAAGACGTTAATTTTGTTAGGAGAAAAGGAGTATTAAGATTATGAGCAGTAAAATTACTATCATTGGTGCTGGCAGCGTTGGTGCGACTATCGCGTACACTTTATCAAGCCAGGATATCGCATCTGAACTTGTTCTGATCGATATCAACAAAAAGAAAGCAGAAGGTGAAGTCCTGGATATCATCCAGGGAACCTGCTTCAGAGATCCTATTTCCATTATCGCCGGTGATTATGAAGATGCCAAAGACTCTGACATTGTTATCATCACATCCGGTATTGCGCGTAAGCCGGGACAGACAAGACTTGAGCTTACACAGACAAACGTAAATATCCTGAAATCCATCACACCGGAGATCGTAAAGGCAGCTCCAAACGCTATTTATCTGATCGTGAGCAATCCGGTTGACATCATGACCTATGTATTTACAAAGATTTCCGGACTTCCTGAAAATCAGATCCTTGGTTCCGGTACAATTCTTGATTCTGCGCGTCTGCGCTGCGGAATTTCCGAACATTTCCAGATTGCACAGAGTAACATCCATGCTTATGTATTTGGTGAGCATGGCGATACATCCTTTATTCCGTGGACAGGTGCTTATATCTCAGGCGTAAGTGTAGATGAGTACTATGAACTGGAGAAGAAACTCGGAAAAGAGATCGAACCGATCGACAAAGACGCAATGCTTACTTATGTACAGAAATCCGGCGGAGAGATCATCTCCAAGAAGGGTGCAACCTTCTATGCGGTATCTTCATCTGTATGCAAGCTCTGCAGCCTGCTTGTATCCTCTTCTGATTCTATTTCCACAGTGTCTACCATGATGCACGGAGAATACGGAATCGAGGACGTATGTTTGAGCACGCTGACGCTGGTAGGTCCAAACGGTGTACAGGGTAAAGTGCCGATGAGAATGAACAAAGCTGAAATCGAACAGCTCCAGAAGAGTGCAGATGCGCTCAAAGAAATTATTGCTCAGGTTGATCTTAATTAACAGAGGCCTGATGCAAAAAAATATCAAAAAGCTCTTGTTAAATTGTTATCAATATGTTATAGTATATGTCGGAAATCGAGCTGATACACTCCTTTAATTGCGGAGGAAGGGTGTGCGAACTCTTTTATTTTCTATGTCTCAAAAAAGATATAAAAAGTAATTGTATTAGACTTGGTTTATATTTTTGTCTGTTTATCGTTAAAAAAAAGACAAATTATAGTAAATGCTAACTGCGACACACGTCGTTAAACAACACAATTTTACCTGAACAACTAAGAAAGGATAATGTTAAGTATGAAGTACAGTTATTATCCGGGTTGTACCCTGAGAAATAAGGCGAAAGATCTGGACGAATATGCCAGAGCCAGCGCCAGAGCACTTGGGTTTGAACTGGAAGAGATCGAAGACTGGCAGTGCTGCGGAGGTGTTTATCCTCTGGGAACTGACGAGATCGCTACGAAACTTTCTTCCGTCCGTGCTCTTAATCAGGCCAAAGAAAAGGGCCGGGATCTGGTGACGATCTGCTCTGCCTGTCATCACGTGATCAAGCGTGTCAACGATGACATGAAGAACGTGGAGGATATCCGCACCAGAGCAAACAATTACATGCAGCTTGACGAGCCATATGCAGGCGAGACAACAGTGCTCCATTATCTGGAAGTACTTCGTGACAAAGTTGGCTTTGACAAGCTGAAAGAGAAAGTAGTAAATCCGCTTACCGGAAAGAAGATCGGAGCTTATTACGGATGTCTCCTGTTACGTCCGGGCAAGATCATGGCTTTTGACGATCCTGAGAATCCGACCATTATGGAAGACTTTATCCGTGCACTTGGTGCAGAACCGGTAATCTATCCATATAGAAACGAATGCTGCGGTGGATATATTTCTCTGAAAGAAAAAGAAATGTCCCAGAACATGTGTCAGAAAATCGAAGACAGTGCGAAAGGCTTTGGCGCAGATATGCTGATCACAGCCTGTCCATTGTGTAAATATAATTTAAATAAAAACGCTTCCAGCGAACTGCCTGTATATTATTTCACAGAGCTCCTTGCAGAAGCCCTCGGAGTAAAAGAGGAGGTGGCAAAATGAGAGACCAGCATTCAGCAGCAGAGAAGATCAAAGAAATCTCCGGAACCAATCCGCTGAAATGTATGAAATGCGGAAAATGTTCTGCTACCTGCCCGTCATTCAATGAAATGGATATCAAGCCACATCAGTTTGTATCCTATGTTATAAACGAAGATATCGAAGCACTTGTCAATTCAAAATCTCTCTGGAAATGCCTTTCCTGCTTTGTCTGCGTAGAGCGTTGTCCAAGAGATGTAAAACCGGGAAAGATCATCGATGGAGCAAGACAGTTAGTTGTCCGTGAAAAAGGCGGCGATTATCTGAAAGCAGATGAAATCCCGGAGCTTCTTGATCCGGAACTGCCACAGCAGCTTCTGGTAAGTGCATTCAGAAGATACAGGAGGTAAGCCAGCGTGCAGAGAATTGGTGTATTTGTCTGTCATTGCGGAAGTAATATCGCCGCTACGGTAGATGTAAAAAAAGTTGTTGAATTAGCTGCCAAAGAGCCGGGTGTCGTTCATGCAGAAGACTACCAGTACATGTGCTCAGAAGCAGGCCAGGCTAAGATTCAGGAAGCCATCAAAGAGAAGAAACTGACAGGCGTTGTTGTCTGTTCATGCTCTCCACGTATGCATGAGGCAACATTCAGAAAAGCAGCCGAAAGAGCTGGTCTGAACCCGTACATGGTGGAGATCGCAAATATCCGTGAGCATTGTTCCTGGATCCACAAGGATATGGAAGAGGCTACAAAGAAAGCCGTGATCCTTGCCAGAGCAGCGATCGCAAAAGTAAATTTAAACACTCCTCTTCAGCCTGGAGAGAGCAGTGTTACAAAAAGAGCCCTGGTCATCGGCGGAGGTATTGCCGGAATCCAGACAGCCCTGGATATCGCAGATGCAGGATACGAAGTAGATATTGTAGAAAAAACTCCAAGTATCGGCGGAAGAATGTCACAGCTTGACAAAACATTCCCGACACTTGACTGTTCCGCGTGTATCCTCACACCTAAGATGGTAGAGGCAGCAGCACATGAGAAGATCAATATCTATACATACAGTGAAGTAGAACACGTCAGCGGTTTCGTAGGAGACTTCACAGTTGATATCAGAAAGAAAGCAAGAAGTGTAAATATGGACAAATGTACAGGCTGCGGTGTCTGTCAGGAAAAATGTCCGTCTAAGAAGATCCCGAACGAATTTAACAGAGGATTAAACAACAGAACTGCAATTTACACTCCATTTGCACAGGCAATCCCGAATGTTCCGGTTATCGACCGTGAGCATTGTATGAAATTTAAAACTGGAAAATGTGGTGTCTGCTCTAAAGTATGTCAGGCAGGGGCCATTGATTACGATCAGCAGGATGAGATCGTAACACAGAAATATGGTGCGATCGTAGTTGCTACAGGATTTGATACTATCAAACTTGACAAATACGATGAATATGCATACAGCCAGAGCAAGGATGTCATCACATCTCTGGAACTGGAACGTATCATGAACGCAGCAGGTCCTACAAAAGGACACCTGGAGCGTCTTTCCGATGGAAGAGCTCCGAAGGAACTTGTATTTATCCAGTGTGTCGGAAGCCGTTGCTCTGATGACAGAGGCAAACCATACTGCTCCAAGATCTGCTGTATGTACACGGCAAAACACGCAATGCTGATCCGCGATAAATATCCGGATACAAATGTAACCGTGTTCTATATTGATGTCCGTACTCCGGGTAAGAACTTCGATGAGTTCTACAGAAGAGCCGTAGAACAGTACGGTGTAAACTACATCAAAGGCCAGGTAGGAAAAGTAATCCCTCAGCCGGACGGAAGCCTTCTTGTACAGGGATCTGACCTGATCGACAACAAACAGATCCTCAAGAAAGCAGATATGGTCGTTCTTGCAACAGCCATTGAACCAAATCCGGATGTTCGTAAGATCGCTACTATGCTTACAGCAAGTATTGATACAAATAACTTCCTCACAGAAGCCCATGCAAAACTCCGTCCTGTGGAATCTCCTACGGCAGGTATCTTCCTTTCCGGTGTATGCCAGGGACCGAAAGATATTCCGGAGACAGTTGCACAGGCAGGTGCGGCAGCAGTTAAGGCAATCGGCCTTCTTGCAAAAGATAAGCTGACGACTAACCCATGCACAGCAAAATCCGATGAACTGTTATGTAACGGATGTTCTACCTGTGCAAATGTCTGCCCGTACGGAGCGATTTCCTATGAGGACAAACAGGTAAATGACCACGGTATCCGTGAAACAAGAAGAGTAGCCGTTGTAAATACAGCACTTTGCCAGGGATGCGGCGCCTGCACAGTAGCCTGCCCGTCCGGTGCTATGGATCTGCAGGGCTTTTCCAACAGACAGATTATCGCGGAGGTAGATGCAATATGTCGATAGAAACAAACGAAGAATTCAGACCTAAGATTGTAGCATTCTGCTGTAACTGGTGCAGTTATGCAGGTGCAGACCTTGCAGGAAGCAGCCGTCTTTCCTATCCGGCTGACGTAAAGATCATCCGTGTTCCATGTTCCTGCCGTGTCAATCCAATGTTCATCCTCCGCGCTTTTGAAAAAGGTGCTGACGGTGTGATCATGTGTGGATGCCATCCTGGAGACTGTCACTACAGCACAGGTAACTACTATGCAAGAAGACGTATGACGCTTCTTTTCTCTATGCTCGACTACATCGGTGTGGAAAACGGAAGAACAAGAGTAGAATGGGTTTCCGCCGCAGAAGGTGTGAAATTCTCCCAGACTATGAATGAGTTTGTAGAGAAGATCCATTCACTCGGCAAGAACGTAAGATTGGAGGATTTAAGATGCAGGAGCTGATAAATCGTGCAAAAGAACTGCTTGCCGACGGAACTGTTGCAAGAGTTCTGGGATGGAAAGCCGGAGATCTGCCTTATAATCCGGAACCGGCTTACTTTGAAACAGAAGAATCTCTGAAAGATTTTGTATATAACGGATTCTGCGGTGCAAACCTCAGCAAATATATGATCGAGGCTTCCAAACTGGAAGGCAGGACGCTGGTTTGTTTAAAGCCATGCGATACCTACAGCTTTAACCAGCTGATCAAAGAGCATCGTGTAGACCGTGAGAAGGCTTACATCATCGGTGTCGGATGTAAAGGAAAACTGGATATCGAAAGAATCCGCAAACAGGGGATCAAAGGTATCGAGAGCATTTCCGGTGCAGAGATCACAGATGAAGCAGAAACACTGACTGTTCAGACAATCTATGGTGAGAAAACCTGTGCATATAAAGATACAATGCTTGAGAGATGTCATGTCTGCAAGGGAAAAGAACACAAGATTTATGATGAACTCATCGGTGAGTCCAAAGACACAAAGGATGCTGACCGCTTTGCAGAGGTAGAAAAGATTGAAGCAATGAGCCCGGAAGAGAAATTTGCATTCTTCCAGAGCCAGTTGAGCAAATGTATCCGCTGCAATGCCTGCCGTAATGTCTGTCCTGCGTGCAGCTGCCGTAAATGCGTATTCGACAGCAACAAGTTCGACAGTGCACAGAAAGCAAATGTGGATTCTTTTGAAGAAAAAATGTTCCATATCATACGTGCATTCCACGTAGCAGGAAGATGTACGGACTGTGGTGAATGCAGCAGAGTATGTCCGCAGGGAATCCCGCTTCACCTGTTCAACCGTAAATTTATCAAAGATATTGATACTTTCTACGGTGAATATCAGGCAGGAGAGGATACAACTTCCAAAGGACCTCTTACAAACTTTACATTTGAAGATGTTGAGCCAGGTATCGTGGCAGAAAGGGGATAATGTATGTATAAGATAGCAGCAGAGAATCTGCAGGCATTATTCCGGAAAATTGCCGCAGATCAGGATTTATATTTACCTGTCAGAGTCAGTGATCAGGTAAATTTCAAAGCATGGAGCCAGGACGCAGAAGTCTGTCTTGACACCTTAAAAACCGTAAAATCACCAAAAGATGCTTTCTTTCCACAGAGTGAGAACCTTTACACCTGTAAGAAAGAAGAGAAGAATATCAAAATCGAGCCACAGGCATTACAGGAAAAGAATTTCGTTGTATTCGGAATGAAAGCCTGCGATATCCAGGGTGTAAAAGTACTGGATAACGTATTCTTAAGTGATCCGGTCGATACTTTCTATGCAGCAAGAAGAGATCACGGTACCATCGTAGCACTTGCCTGCCATGAGCCGGAAGAAAGCTGTTTCTGTAAAGTATTCGGCATTGACTGCGCAGATCCTGTTGCAGACGTTGCAACATGGATGATCGAAGGAGAACTTTACTGGAAACCTCTCACAGAGAAAGGTGAAGTCCTTACGAAAGCAGTTGCAGAACTTCTTAACGATGCAGATGAAGCAAAAGTAGAAGAAGAGAAAGCTGCGATCCGCACGATCGTAGAGAAACTTCCATACTCTGATCTTTCTCTGGAAGGATGGGGACAGGAAGATTACATGGATCGTTTCAATTCTCCTGTATGGGAAGAACTTTATAAACCATGTCTGGCGTGTGGTACCTGTACATTCGTATGTCCTACCTGCCAGTGCTATGATATCAAGGATTATGATACAGGACATGGCGTACAGCGTTACCGCTGCTGGGATTCCTGTATGTACTCTGACTTTACCATGATGGCACATGGAAATAACCGTAACAGCCAGATGCAGCGTTTCCGTCAGAGATTCATGCATAAGCTTGTTTACTATCCGGTAAATAACAATGGAATGTTCTCCTGTGTAGGATGCGGCCGCTGCGTAGAGAAGTGTCCATCATCCTTAAATATCGTAAAAGTGATCAAAGCTTTTGAAAATCAGGGAGGTGAAAAATAATGAGCGAATGTACCTGCCATAAAAATTATACATTAGACACACTGATCCCGAAGGTTGGTGTGATCACCGATATCCGTCAGGAGACACCGGATGTTAAGACTTTCCGTGTAAACGCTCCCGAAGGAGGAAAACTTTTTGAACATATGCCCGGTCAGTGTGCAATGGTCTGTGCACCGGGTGTGAGTGAAGGTATGTTTTCCATTACTTCTTCACCTACAAATAAAGAATATCAGGAATTCAGTATCAAAAAATGCGGTACACTGACAGATTATCTTCACAGCCTTCAGGTTGGGGATGAGATCACAGTCCGCGGACCATACGGAAATCATTTTCCTGTAGAAGATAAATTAAAAGGCAAAAACCTTCTCTTTATCGCAGGTGGTATCGGACTTGCACCTCTTCGTTCTGTCATCAACTATGTACTGGACAATCGTGCAGACTACGGAACAGTAGATATCCTTTACGGTTCACGTTCTGCAGATGACCTGGTTCAGTTAAAAGAAATCCAGGAAGTCTGGATGAAAGCTGAGGGAGTTAATGTTTATCTGACTATTGACCGCGAGCAGGAAGGCTGGGACGGCCATGTTGGATTTGTTCCTTCTTATTTGAAAGAAATCGGATTTGATACAGATAAGACAGCACTTGTCTGCGGACCGCCGATCATGATCAAGTTTGTCCTTGCAGGACTGGAAGAACTGGGATTCTCCAGAGAACAGGTTTATACAACTCTGGAACTTCGTATGAAATGTGGTATCGGTAAATGCGGCCGCTGCAATATCGGTTCCAAATACGTCTGCAAAGACGGTCCGGTATTCAGATGCGATGAGATTGATGAACTCCCTAACGAGTATTGATAAGCAATGAGCAGTGCAGAAAGTGATGGGAAAGAAGACATCATACCTGTATGCACTGCGGACGACAGATGATATATAGAAAGGACTGGTAATCTCAAATGGAAAACAATATGGTAAACGTATATTTTTTCGGTAAGAAATACAGTGTACCTGCAGAGCTTACAATTATGACTGCCATGGAATATGCCGGTTATACATTGAAGAGAGGCTGTGGCTGCAGACATGGATTCTGTGGAGCCTGCGCAACCATCTACCGAATCAAAGGTCAGAACGAACTTAAAACCTGTCTTGCCTGTCAGACACAGGTACAGGAAGGAATGTATGTGGCAAGCATCCCGTTTTTCCCTACAGACAAAAGAGTATATAATATAGAAGAACTTCAGCCAAACCAGCAGGTGATGATGGAACTTTATCCTGAGATCTACAGCTGTATCGGATGTAATGCCTGTACAAAAGCCTGTACACAGGATTTAAATGTAATGCAGTATATCGCATATGCACAGAGAGGCGAACTCGAAAAATGCGCTGAGGAATCTTTCGACTGCGTAAGCTGCGGCTGCTGTTCCGTAAGATGTCCGGCAGGAATTTCACATC
>CAVCYJ010000055.1:0-15516 GCA_963605995.1 Holdemanella biformis
CCTTCTGTTTCTCCAGAAGTTTCTTCTTACGGGAAATATCACCGCCGTAACATTTGGCAAGTACGTCCTTACGCATGGCTCTTACTGTCTCTCTGGCAATGATCTTGCTTCCGATAGCTGCCTGGATCGGGATTTCAAAGAGCTGACGCGGGATTTCTTCTTTCAGTTTCTCACACATCTTGCGTCCGCGCTCATAAGCGGTGTCAGCGTGTACGATGAAGGAAAGGGCATCCACTTCTTCTTTGTTTACCAGAATGTCAAGTTTCACAAGTTCACTGCGTTCATATCCGCAAAGTTCATAATCCAGGGAAGCGTAACCTCTGGAACGAGATTTCAGCGCATCAAAGAAGTCGTAAATGATTTCGTTCAATGGCAGTTTATATTTGAGGAGTGCACGAGTTTCTTCCATATAATCCATTCCAATGTACTGACCTCTTCGTTCCTGACAGAGATCCATGATCGCACCGATAAATTCAGTTGTTACCATGATCTCGGCATTTACCATTGGTTCTTCCATATATTCGATTTCTGACGGATCCGGCAGGTTGCTTGGATTGGTCAGATTGATCACATCTCCGTTGGTTTTGTGTACTTTGTAAATAACACCCGGGGCTGTAGTTACAAGGTCAAGGTTGTATTCTCTTTCCAGACGTTCCTGGATGATCTCCAGATGGAGAAGTCCGAGGAATCCGCAGCGGAAACCAAAGCCAAGGGCTACGGATGTTTCCGGTTCATAGAAAAGGGAGGCGTCGTTGAGCTGAAGTTTTTCGAGTGCGTCTCTTAAGTCGCCGTACTTGGCACCGTCTGCCGGATATAGTCCGCAGTATACCATCGGGTTTACTTTCTTATATCCCGGAAGCGCTTCTGCGCATGGTCTTTCTTTATCTGTAACTGTATCACCTACGCGGGTATCACCAAGGTTTTTGATGCTGGCTGTAATGTAGCCTACCATGCCTGCTGTCAGTTCGTCGCATGGGATGAACTGGCCTGCGCCAAAGTATCCTACTTCTACGACTTCTGTTGTGAATCCGGTTGCCATCATATGGATCTGGGTGCCTTTTTTTACGCGGCCGTCCATAACGCGGCAGAAGACGATAACTCCTTTGTATGCATCGTAGACTGAGTCAAAGATCAGTGCTTTCAGTGGTGCGTTTATGTCTCCGTGTGGTGCGGGGATTTTTGTCACGATCTGTTCGAGGACTTCTTCTACGTTCAGTCCTGTTTTGGCTGATATCCTCGGTGCGTCATGGGCTTCCAGTCCGATAACGTCTTCAATTTCGTTGACTACACGGTCCGGTTCTGCGCTTGGCAGGTCTATTTTGTTGATGACCGGGAGCACATCCAGGTCATGGTCGAGGGCAAGGTATACGTTTGCCAGTGTCTGGGCTTCGATTCCCTGTGCTGCGTCTACTACGAGGATGGCTCCGTCGCAGGCTGCGAGGCTTCGGGATACTTCGTAGTTGAAGTCGACATGGCCTGGTGTGTCGATGAGGTTGAAGATGTATTCTTCTCCATCATTTGCTTTGTATACGATTCGGACTGCCTGGGATTTGATGGTGATTCCTCTTTCCCGTTCGAGATCCATGTTGTCGAGTACCTGTGACTGCATTTCCCGTTCAGTCAGGGTGCCGGTCATTTCTATGATTCGGTCGGCAAGGGTGGATTTGCCGTGGTCTATATGTGCAATAATACAGAAGTTTCTGATTTTGCTCTGATCTATCATTCAGGATTTCCCTCCTAAGTTTTTTGGCTTTCTGAGTGTTTGTTTGCTAATTGGGTATTATATCATATTTTTTGGGGATTTGTCATCTATTTCTTGCGGGATGGGGATATATAAGAGGGACGCACAGAAGCATGAGTTATTTCAGATGCGGTTTCGGTGTCTAAGATATTCTAAGGTAGCAAAAAGATGCTAAAGGCATGAGTCATCAAGGTCAAACTCGCTGCGCTCAGACAGTGACCTTGATGACTCATAACGCATTTTTTTGCTGCCTAAGAATATCTAAGACACCTGCAAATGCATCTGAAATAACTCATACTTCTGTGCTGTGTATTGATAGTATATCATTGTTGTATGCCTATTGTCTTGCACATTGCTACTGCATGAATATTTGTAGTGTATATTCCTTTTTTGCTGTATGTATATCGGTATTATTCTACTACAATTGATATAAAACATATGCACTGACACACAGCACTCTCAAATCTCAGGAATCTACGGATTATTTCTTATCCGGCAAGGACTCTGTTCAGGATGTCGGCGAAGGGTTCCATGGCATTTTTTACTTCCTGGATGGTGTTGGTCTGGGCGCCGGCTTCGAGGAGGATGGATCGTGGGCGGAAATGGAGGTTATAGCGGTATCCTGCAAGGTAGATTCCGCGGTAGTATTCCGGATAGTATTGTGCTGCCTGATATTCTAGCTGGAAGGAGAAGGCGAGATTTTGCTGTATGTAGGGGTTCGGCAGGTAATCCAGCGAACCTTTGGCGACTGTGTAGCTTAATCCATTGTAAAAGAGTATCTGAGCAGTGGGTTTTCCGTTTATTTCTGTCACAAGATGTCGGTCTTCGGGGACGCCGTCGCGGTGGAGGTCTATGATCACCTGAATGTCCGGGTGTTCCTGCAGGTATGGTTCAAGATAGTCGCGGGCATAGTCATAGGCGGCGCTGCGGTCAAGTTCACCGGATGCCATATCAAACTGTTCTCTGATATGAGTTACCTGATAACCATAAGTTTCTGTGAGAAGCTGTGTGAGATAGTCTCCGACTCCCACGATCGTGTCTGCTTCTTCGTCTTCTCTGGAATCCGTGAAGGTTTCCTGAGAGTGGCTGTGGTAAATCAGGATCTGCGGATTGGCTGTGTCTTTGGATATTTTGAAGTCCTGCTGCAGAAAGTCTTCAGCATTGATCTGGACTGCATCTGCTTCTGTGGCGGAATCTACTATATAAAACTGTCCCATCAGGTAGTTAGTATCTGCTAATGTCGCAGGAGACAGATCTATTTCCGGATGTGGGATTGCTGCTGCCAGTGTTTCGGCCGTATCATGGAGATCTGGTTTCTCAGCCGTTGATTCTTCTGCTTCCTGGTCTGACTTCTCTGTCTTGTCCGATGTGAGTGTTTCTTCAGGAACAGATGTAATCTGTGATCCGGTCGTTTCCTTCGGAGCGGGTGTTACATCTGTTCCAGCTGTTTTCTCTGAAACAGGTGTTGCATCTGACTCAGTTGACTCTTCCGGAACTGGTGTTGCTTTGGGTTCAGCTGCTTCTTCCGGAATAGGTGTCGCTTCTGAATCAGAGGTCAGTTTATTGTTTTCATCTGCAAGCAGTTCTGACTGTGCACGTTCTGTGAGGTATTTTCCATTTTCAGCAGCTATTTTTTTACTGGTTTCCTCATCCTCGCAGGTAAGTGTTTGTATCTTTTTTTCCAGAAAGCGGTACAAGGGCAGATGCCTGTACACATTTTCTCCTGTAAAAAGAAATTCAGGCAGTATTGCCAGGACAGCAAAGAAGCACATGCTCAGCACAATGCAGAACGCTTTCTGAGAATTCGTCACATAAATCACCTCTTGGCTTATCCTATGTCCGGATTTTCTTATTTATACGTAACGTTTGCTATATCAATTCCGGAAAACAGTGAAGCGGATATTCGCAATCCGCTTCGCTACGTAGCTCTATACCGAATAACTGCCGCATTGTCGTCAGTCTCCGCAGCCATCACTCCCTTCCCCGAAGGCTATATTCAGTCCTTCGGAGATTGTAAAGCTCAGATATTTCACTGTCTCATCCACGTCTTTGGGGGTTACAAACATCGTATGAAGATGTGGTGCGATCATTTCTTCCAGAAATTCTTTCTGCTCGGTTTCTTCCAGAGTATCCAGCAGGTGTGCCATGGAGTCATGAACAATGGTAGCTGCATCTACTACGGTAGGAACTCCGATACCAATTACCTTAACCTGTAAATTTTCTTCTGTAAGGCCTGCTCTGTGGTTGCCTATGCCCGAGCCTGGATTGATACCGGTGTCCGTAATCTGAATGGTGCGGTTCAAACGTCTGGTGCTTCTTGCTGCCAGAGCATCAATAGCGATCACCATATCCGGTTTCGTTTCTGCCACGATTCCCTGAATGATCTCCGAGGTTTCCATTCCGGTCTGAGCCATTACTCCCGGGATAATTCCGCTGATGCGGTGAAGTTTCTCTTTTCCAAGGCTTTTCAGACCATATTCGCGTATCATATGTCTGGTTATATGGAGATTTTCTATTACATGAGGTCCAAGAGAATCTGCTGTGATAGCTGCGTTTCCCAACCCAACTACGAGAATCGACTGTTCCTGTTTCAGATTAATGAGTTTACTCAGATGCCTTGCGATTTCCTGCGATATTTCCCGGTGATAGTCCTCGTCATGGACAGAAAGTCCCGGTGCCTCAATGGTAATGTAATTTCCCTGAGGTCGTCTCATGGTACGTGCGCCGTTTTCCGTAGTGATCTTTACTACCGTTGTTCGGATATCTTTTTCCTCATCATAATCTTCATGGACTTCCACTCCCCTGACTTCGATTTTTTCCTCTGTGAATCTTTCTGTTGTTTCCAGTGCAAGGTCTGTCCTTATTCCGTAACTTTGCAGCATCTTCTCTTCCTCCTGAATTTCTGATGAATAGTTACTGTTCACACACCGAGACATACAAGCCAAAATTCCATTGCCGCAGGCAATCTGGAATAAATTTGGGCATCGTTACTGGGAACGGAGTGAACAGTAACGATAACTATATTTTTAGCGTTTTCTGCAGAAATATGTATTGACAACGGCGACTATTTGGGATAATATATATAAGCATGTTCATAGAAGCGCCCGTGTCTGTTTCTATGACAGGAGTATAATTAATATTATTTATTGAATTAAATTGGAGGTGTACAAATTGGCTAACATCAAATCTGCTAAGAAGAGAATCTTAGTAAACAGAACAAAAGCAGCTAGAAACAAATCTATCAAATCCGCAGTTAAGACTTCTATCAAGAAAGTTGAAGCAGCAGTAGCAGGCAAAGATAAGGCAGCTGCAGAAGTAGCATTAAAAGATGCTGTTTCCACAATCAGCAAAGCTACATCTAAAGGTGTTTATCATAAAAACAACTGTGCAAGAAAAGTTGCCCGTTTAGCTAAAGCTGTTAACAGCATTGACTAATCATATATTTGAATTTTTAATTATAAGCTTATAATTAAAAGGACAGCCATCACCGTCATGTGGCTGTCTTTTTATTATCTTTCATACTTAAAATACCAGCAGAATATCAGACCATACAAACCTGATATTCTGCTGGTATTTTTATTCCTCTTAGCCCGCACTGCTCACCTTGCTGCTGTATTTAATGATCAGCAGTTCCACACTCAGCTTATCTTCCAGGCGGCCTGTCTTTACCGCTTCCTCCGCATCCACGAAGTCCTTCACTGCCTGTTCCAGTTCGGATATGGCATAGGCTCTGGCACATGATACGATGTTTCGCACTGCGAAGGCGGGCACTCCCAGTCCGGAGGCCATCTCCGGCTGTGCCAGCCCTGCTGCCGCAAACTGTTTGGCCAGAAGAAGCTGACGGTACTGTTTCGCCAGAAGGAACAGGATCCTCATCGGTGGTTCTTTCAGCGTCAGAAGATCGTAATAAAGATCCAGCGCACGTTTCTGGTTCTTCTCTGTTACTGCACGGACCATATCAAAAATCCTGTTAGTAGTCTGAGTCGTGCAGATTTCTTCGATATCCTCTGCTGTCACTACATCTCTGCCTTCTGTATAACTGATCAGCTTCTCCAGCTCCATTCTGATATTTCCCATATCAGTCCCTGTCTTTGTAAGCAGGAGTTCCATATCCCTCTGCGTGATCTTCTTTTCTGCTTTACCAAGGATTCCTGCTGCCCAGCGCATCAGGGTTTTCTCATCCTGTCCTGCAAATTCCGCAATCGTGCCGCAGGCTTTTACAGCCTTATACATACGGTTTCGTTTATCCACTTCAGATTCGGAAAACACCATACACAGATAATCCGGCAGTTCTTTCATATAATCTGCCAGTTCTTCGCATTTATTCTTAAAAAATCCTGTATCTTCAAGCAGGATCACTCTGCGTTCTGCAAAAAAAGGCATGGTTTCACAAAGATCGATCAACTGCTTAATGTCAATGCCTTTTCCCTCATAATGACTGAAATTCATTGTATCCCCGTCCGGATTCAATGCTTTAACAAGATTATGTTTGTACTGCTGCCTCAGATATGCTTCTTCTCCGTACAGAAGATATGCCTGTTTGAATTTCCCTGATTTGATGTCTGCCTGTATATTCTTCAATTCTCTGCTCCCGATCTGTTTCATATTCTGTCAGTATCATTTTTATTGTAACAGTTCCATGCCACAATAGCCAGCAGAAAATTTAAGCTTATAGCAATCCGCTGCCGATCATCCGCCAAGTTCTACCATTCTGTGGATACATTTTCCTGCACCTTCCATTACGTTCTGCGGCAGGAAGATTTCTTCCCCGCCCTCACCTTTAAGGCAGTTATAAATATCCATGAGAGTTGTAACCTTCATATTCATACAGGTAAGCTGTACCGTGACCGGATAGAATTTTTTGTCAGGACAGGCGAACTGGAGATGTTCTACGATACTGTTTTCTGTTCCGATAATAAATTCCCTGTGACCGGATTTTTTCGCAAACTCCATGATTCCTGTTGTGGAACCTACGAAATCTGCCTGCTCTACTACTTCCTGTCGGCATTCCGGATGTACCAGAAAAAGAGCATCCGGATGTGCTTCCCGGGCCTTTTCCACATCCCTGGCACTTACCACGATATGTCGCGGACACCCGCCTCTGTAGAATGCAAAGGTTTTTTCCGGAAGTTTTTCCGCCACATAATGTCCCAGGTTTGGATCCGGGATGAATAAAATTTTATCCTGTTCAAGTTTTCTGCAGATTTCTACCGCCGAAGAAGAGGTAACGCATACATCGCACTCTGTTTTGAGTTCTGAAGTCGTATTGATATAGGCAACAACTGCATAATCCGGATATTGTGCTTTTAATTCACGCAGTCCTTCCAGGTCAAGCTGCTCTGCCATCGGGCAGCCCGCTGCCGGATTTGCAAGCCATACTCGTTTTTCAGGACTTAAAACCTTACAGGTTTCTGCCATGAAGCGAACCCCGCACATGATTACACCGCTGCAGTCTCTTTTAGAAGCCTGCACACTCAGACCATAGGAATCTCCTGTATAGTCCGCTATTTCCAGGATTTCCTGTCCCTGATATGCATGTGCCAGGATACAGATATCTTTTTCTTTTTTTATTTGCAGGATTTCCTGCTGAATTTCTGCTATTGTCATTTCCTTATTCCTTTTTTTCCGTTTTTTGTTTTCACCATTCCGTTTTTACTCTGCCCTGTCTGCTTAATCATTCCTGATTTTCTTTTTCCCATGGCTGAAGCGGAGCACGAAACTCTGCTTTCTCCAGCTCTTTGCCGATCAGATCCAGTCTTTCCTGGCTGGCAGCTTCTATCAGATGGTAATGATAGCCGGAGGTTGCACTGCTCAACACTGTAGAATGACTGTTGTTGATAGCCTGGATAAATTCATTTACATCCTGTCTGGACCGGATATCCATCTCCGCACTTACGCGCCCGTAGACTCTGTGACTGATACTGATGTTTTTGACCCGTCCTCCACAGTCTACGATCAGGTTCAGTTCCTCTGCAGCCTGATCCTGTCCATGACGCACCTTAAACTCTCTGGTACATGCAATATCTTTGTCCTGCTGCAGAACATACCCTCTGGTAGTGGAAAGGATCCCCGGTGTAGACGCGCGAATCACAGCCATATCCTGTACGATCACCTGTCTGCTTACTCCGAACTGTGATGCCAGTGCTCTGGCTGCTATCGGCTTCTCCTCCTGATGAAGTAGTTTTAAAATTTCGTTTCTTCTCTGTGCAGTATTCATAAATACAATCCTTTCTGTAGCTATATTCAGGCGGTATCAGACGGATAGGATCATCCGCATCACTGCCTGCTGTTCATCGGCAATATTCCGCGAAATGTTTTCTTTGAAGTCAAGATATACAGATGGGCTGTCTCACTGACAGTTCCCTTCAGATACATAGTAACAGAAAAAACCGGAATATGTCACACAATTTATAAAATTGAAAAGAAAAACCGTTTTCCCCGGGTGACGGGTTGACTCTTCTGTATCCTTACAGAACGGATTATCTGCGATAATGTTTATTCAACTGCATGGAGATTTTTCATCGAAATATCAAGGATCGGGGCAGAATGTGTCAGTGCTCCGCTGGAAACAAAATCAACTCCTGTTTCCAGGATTTTACTGATATTTTCTTTTGTAACGTTTCCGGAGCATTCTGTCTGTGCACGGCCCGCGATAAAATCTACAGCTTCTTTCATCATTTCCGGTGTCATATTATCAAGCATGATGATATCAGCACCAGCTTCCACTGCCTCCTTTACCTGATCCATTGTCTCTACTTCAACCTCAATCTTGCGTACAAACGGCGCATATTCTTTCGCCATGGCAACTGCTTTCGCAACGCTTCCCGCTGCTCCGATATGGTTATCTTTAAGCAGAACACCATCCGAAAGATTATATCTGTGGTTACATCCGCCACCTACACGTACCGCATATTTCTCAAACACACGACAGTTTGGCGTAGTCTTTCTGGTATCCAGAAGCGTGACTTTGCTTCCTTCGAGGAGCTTTGCAACCTGGCTGGTGTAAGTGGCAATCCCGCTCATTCTCTGCAGATAATTCAATGCCACCCTTTCTCCAGAAAGCAGTACACGGATATCACCGGTTACTGTGGCAAGAAGATCGCCTTTTTTTACGGCATCTCCGTCTTTGAAATTAAAATGAATTTCTGTTTTCTCATCCAGGAGCCTGAATACCCTTGCATATACATCCAGTCCGGCAATAATTCCGGCTTCTTTTGCGATCAGGTCTACAGTTCCTCTGACTGCGCTGCGCATCACTGCGTTTGTGGATACATCCTCGCTTGTAATATCTTCCTGAAGTGCCATACGGATCAGCTGATCTGCCTGCATTTTCATTGTAATATCATTCATGGCTCATTCTCATCCTTTCAATTTCGTTTAAAACTGCTGTGTGATAGCCTCTCAGCAGTTCCTCTCTGTTTTCATATATTTTCATATCGATGGCATCTGCTTTTACATATTCCGGTGCCTCTCCGAATATCATATCATCTGCCGCTTTTCTTGCAAAAACCAGAGATTCCAGCAGAGAATTGCTTGCCAGACGGTTTTTGCCGTGAACTCCGTTGCAGCTTGTTTCACCGCATGCATAAAGCCCCTTCATCGAGGTTTTGCTTCCGAGATCAACCTTAATCCCGCCCATAAAATAGTGCTGCGCCGGAACGACCGGGATTGGCTCTTTTCTCGGGTCAAACCCCTCTTCAACACACTGCTCATAGATATGCGGGAAGTGTTCCATAATCGTCTTTTCTCCCAGCGGCCGCATATCCTCCCAGACAAATTCTGTTCCATCCTTTTCCATCTGGGCAAATATCTTCTGGCTCAGCAGATCTCTCGGCTGTAATTCACTGGTGAAACGCTGTCCGTTTTTGTCATAGAGCAGTGCCCCTTCGCCTCTGACAGATTCTGAAACCAGGAAACGCCGTCCCGGTTTATGAGAATAGAGAGTCGTCGGATGGATCTGTATGTAATCCAGATGTTCCAGTTCCACATGGTGCTTCATGGCAATTCCCAGGGCATCTCCTGCGATATGTGAAAAATTGGTTGAATTTTTGAAAAGTCCGCCAATACCTCCACAGGCAAGAACAACAAACCGGGAGTAAACAGGAATCGCCTGCTCATTCTGATCCATCACAACAATCCCACAGGCAGTATTATCTCCGGAAATAAGATCCACCATTGTCATATATTCACAGATTTCTATATTTTTCCGTGTCTTTACGGTACTCAGCAAAGTCTGTGTGATTTCTTTTCCGGTGATATCTTCATGAAAAAGGATTCTTGGCTGAGAATGTGCCCCTTCTCTGGTAAAAGCCAGATTTCCCAGATCATCCCTTGCAAAATCCACATGATAGCGCAGAAGATCCCTGATAATATCATTGGAACTGCGGATCATCAGATCTACTGCTTTCTTATTATTTTCATAATGTCCTGCCCGCATGGTATCTTCAAAATAGTTCTCATAATCCTCTTCTCCACGAAGCATACAGATCCCTCCCTGCGCCAGAAAGGAGTCTGACTGATCAGCTTCCTGCTTGGTGATCAGAAGGATACTCATTTTTTCCGGAAGGTTCAGCGCACAGTACAGTCCGGCAGCTCCGGTTCCAACAATAATGACATCATAACGTTCTTTCATTTTCTTTTTCCTCGTGCCGGTACTATACCGGATTTTCTTTTTTGTCTGTGCCATTATACTACCTGAGTATATTGGTGTCAAGACACCTGTATAGATTACTGTAATTATATATCCTCCGCTTATCTGTATGTGCCTAATCTGCACTTTCCTCTTACTTTCCGCAGCGTAACCGCACCGTCGTCTTTTGTGATCTTAATTTCTGCTCCGGTGTCTTTCAGTCTCTGCAGTGTATCAGGGGAGGGATGTCCGTAGGTATTGGTTGCCGAACAGGAGATCACTGCCAGTTCCGGTTTTACTTTATCAAGGAACTCCTGCCCTGTTGAATATTTCGAGCCATGGTGCGCCACTTTCAGAAAGTCTACATCCTCCAGCCATCCATTCTGCAGCAGTTTTTTCTCTGTTTCCTTTCCGATATCTCCTGTGAAAATCCCTTTAAAATCTCCACTTGTCAGCTCCAGCACCATAGCCTCTTCATTAACTTCTGTCCCTGATGACCCGGACAATGGCCACAGAACTTCCAGGCTGGTCTGTCCATACCGGATCTTATCTCCCGCTTTGACAGTCAGCACTCTTGTACCGGCTGTTTCTGCCAGCTTCACCAGTTCCCGGTAATTCTTATTATCCTGTATATTCTGCCAGTCAGGGAGAATCAGATTCTTCACGCGCAGGACTGTCAGATTCTTTCCTGTGTATTCCAGAAGTTCCCTCACCCCGCTGATATGATCTTCATCAGTATGAGAAATATAGATTCCGTCCAGTCTGGAAATTCCTCTGCTTTTCAGATATGGGAGCAGCTGATACTGTCCGGTCATACTCTTATTCGTACTCCCGCCATCAATCAGGATATTCCACTGATTCTCAATCTCTATCACGATTCCGTCTCCCTGTCCCACATCCAGACATGCAATTCTGAAATCTTCACGGGATTTATATCCGATCAGCAAAATCCCCGCACAGACCATCCCTGCACACAATCCCCGTATGCCCCACACAGGCAGAATGTTTTTGTATCCTGCATGATCCACATATTTCTCCGACAGGCACCGATATATCCACACAGTTCCCGCCAAAATCAAGTAATAACCTACCATCTGCCACACCTGAGGTTTTCCGCCCACCCAGGTACAAAACGGAAGCTTTCCTGCCATCACAACCAGAAATTCATAGCATTTCAGAACAATCCTGCCCGGAAGAACCGCCAGAACTGCACACCGAATATCAGATAATCCCAGCAATGCTCCGGCAGTTCCGCCAGCCAGCACGATTCCCACGGTAGGAAGCACCAGCAGATTGAGAAAAATACCCATTACCGAAACCTCACCATAAAACCACAGCACGACCGGCAATGTAGTCAGCTGCACGGTCCCCGATGCCAGAAGTGATCTTCCAATCGATTTCACACCCGACTTCAGAATCCCTCTCACATTTTTCTCCTCTGTTCCTGATTCTCTTCTGTCCTTTTCTTCCAGTTTTTCTGCGATCATCGGCCACACACATCCAATCCCGATCACCGACCCGAATGACAGCAGAAATCCTCCGTCCAGCAGGTAAGCCGGATTCTCCACCAGGATCAGGATTGCCGAGGCAGCCATTCCCGTAGGCATATCATAAATACGTCCTGCGATCTTTGCCCCCACAGAAAGCAGAAACATGCACACTGCCCGCATGGTAGAAACACTTCCGCCTGTCATCAGCCCGTACTGAAGCATGATCACAAGTGCCAGAAATCCTGCCGGCCAGATTCCCAGGCCAATCCTTTTCAGAATATTATACAGTCCCATTCCCAGCAGGCTGATATGCAGTCCGGAAATTGCCAGAATATGAATGATTCCCGCCATCTGGTAACGCATTTTCAGTTCCGCATCCAGATTACTTTTGTCTCCAAGCACAATCGCCTCAAAGGCTCCGGCTTCCTTTCCACAGGATTTCTCAAGGATTCCTGCAAATTTCTGCTGCATGTCGATAAGAAACTGACCGTATGCAGAATGATTCTGCGACTGCTTCTTTATCTTCCCTTTTTTCATCACGTAGTAAATATGGCGGCATGCATAATACTGTCTGCTGTCAAATTCTCCCGGATTTCCGGGTTCCGGCACTTTTTCCAGCTTTCCGGACACCAGAATAAGACTTCCCGCAAGAAGTTTTTTGCCGCTTTTACTTTGGATATTCTCTTTTAAATAAACTCTCACATTATCAATGGAAATTTTTTTTGAATTGTAAATAAGATAGGTATCTTTCAGATATACAGATTGAAATTCTTCATTCTCCTGGCACCTGACCACCTCCCCGCAGATGGTGGATTCCGGGTGCTTATCGATCCATGTCTGCACAGACTCAGGCAGCGGATTTCCCCGTATCAGGGAAAATCCAAGCCAGTCTGTCACACACAGAAAAACAACCAGAAGCAGGCACAGGATACACACCGGGCGTCTCCTCACTCCTTACTCCTCCTTTTTATTCATCGACAACCAGTTTATCGTTTCTTTCATAAAAACAATACAGTTCCATCTTCTCACCAAAGGTACTCAGCTTATCAGCTGCTCCCACCGTGATCTGCACCTTATCTGCCTCCACTGCATCCAGGAGTGAATTTACCACTGAATATACAGGTATCTTTTCTGACACATCCAGTGCATAGGTGGCAAAAACTCTGTCAAATGCCACATAGCAGATCCTGTCT
Organism: Holdemanella biformis; assembly: GCA_963605995.1. Taxonomy (GTDB): domain Bacteria; phylum Bacillota; class Clostridia; order Lachnospirales; family Lachnospiraceae; genus Blautia_A. Next base: position 13,054 of record CAVCYJ010000055.1, read on the forward strand.
GCAATTGTTACATCCAGAACCTCCGCACTCTCCGGTATTGTCGGATAATGGCCTTTCTCAAGTGGTCCTTTCATCAGCTGTTCCAGCACAATCCTTTCTTTCGGAATACTGCGCTTGTACCTCACCGTGCGCTGTTCCTTTACCAGCTTCTTGCCTTCTTTATCTGTAAAGTAAAGAGTAAATGTATCACTGCAGTAAGCATCCGATTCATTACCTGTAAACTCTGCAAAGGTATCCGCCGTCATATCACCCACAGCCTGACCTTTGGAGTCTGTCAGTTCTTCCGTATCGATCGTAAACCTCACAGAAGTAAGCCCCGGAATCTGCAAAAATGTTTTTACGATTCCCGCCCGCACAAGCAGCTCCCTTGCGCGGCTCATACTGCTATATTCACTATTAAAGTTTACTACAAGAGTTTCGCCTTCAATACTGTAACTCATCTGCAGCCCTTCCGGAAGCAGACTGATCCTGTCAGCAGAGTTCGATTCCGCACCATTCATTTTCTGCATCATATCCTTCAGCAGATATTCTGAAGTGGTTTTCTCCGGAGAATACGATTTCTTCTGGAGTTCTGTTTCGTCCGCACTGATGTCATACAGATAGTATACCGTTCCCTTCTGCTTTGGGGACTCCTGTACCTCCACCGAACATCCTGCCGCAAGGAGGGCAGACAACAGCACAGCTATGATCATTGAAATCTTTTTTCTCACAATGGCACCTCCTATGATGGAATATATGACAGAGGAATGCGGACAGAGAATGTAGTTCCCTCTCCCTCCCTGCTGAATACCTTGATCGCTCCGTGGTGCATGGCAATGGAACTCTTGGTGATCGCCAGTCCCAGACCGGTTCCGCCGATTTCCTTTGAATGCGATTTGTCCACACGGTAGAAGCGTTCAAAGATTCTCTCAATACTGTCCTCCGGGATTCCCATACCGGAGTCTGCCACTGTTACATAGAAATATTTATGGTCCGCATCCAGGGACACCCGGACCCAGCCATCATCTACGTTGTATTTGATACCATTCTCCACCAGATTGCTGACAGCAAGTGTAAACTTCACTTCATCCACATCTGCCTCCACAGGCCGGAAGCAGTCCAGGATCAGGTCAATATTACGCTTATCTGCGATCGGACGCAGACGCTTGAGAATATCCTCAAGAAGCTGATTGATATCCATATGGGTGATATTCACATCTGCTGCCTTCTTGTCCATCTTTACAAGAGAAAGCAGATCTGTGATGATCTTATTCTCCCGGTCGATTTCGGCAGTGATATCACTCATGAATTCCTGATAAAGTTCCTCCGGGATTCCCTGCTGCCCCACCAGTGAATCAGCCAGAACTTTCATGGAAGTCAGAGGTGTTTTCAGCTCATGGGACACATTGGATACAAATTCCTGTCTGGATTCGTCCAGGATTTTCATACGATTGACCATCTTGTTGAAAGCATCTGTGATCAGTTCCGTCTCTGTATAGTCAGGAACACTGATCTCCTCATCCAGAACACCATCTGTCAGATCCTCGATAGATCTGGTCACTCTGGCAAGAGGTTTTACCAGGATCGTTGAAAGCAGCCATGCCAGGAATACGGAAAGTGCCACTATGATGCCAATCATCATAACACCTCTCTGTTCCATTTCATCCAGTGTCTGTGCAATATCCATTGTGGAAACCGTTACCAGCATCACACCCTGAATCTGCTGAACATCCGGACTCTGTACAGGCACCGCCAGTTCCAGAACTCTGTTCTTTGCATCATAATTGCTTTTTTCCTCACCTTTGAGACACGCCACAGCCAAAGAACTCAAAAGTGTCTTTCCTTCTTCTGTGTGAAACGTATCTCCTACTATCTTAAAATCTCTGTCAACCAGCAGAATGCGTCCGTTATACACATTGGAAAACAGCTCCAGCTTATTGTTTACAGCATCTGAGTCTGTATCATTGAGATAGTTTTCCCTGATGATGAGATTGCTCAGGATCTCACACTGGCTGCTCACAGTTTCCGTGAGCATGGAAACCGCACGGTCCTGGTAATTATGAAGCATTGTATAAGTCACAATAACACCGGGCACAATCCCCAGAATAATTAAGATGATCAAAATACGAAAACGCAGACTTCTGAAAAAATTGTTTCTTTTTTTCACCTTTTCAACTCCGTTCTCTTCGGGCATGCATCTCTGTGCATGCTCTGTCTGTTCGTAAAACAGTTTTTGCTTATCGAATCCTTATCATCTTATCACAGAAAAAACAGTTTTTCACCTCTTTTCCTGAAAATTTTTTCCTGAAAAACAGAATCATAAAATAAATGTTCTGGCAGAATGATGATCTGAAAATGCTCAGTAAAGTGCCAGCAGAATATCCAGATATTCCTTTGCCAGCTCCGGCAGAATGGTGCGGCGGGGTTTAATCCAGGCAAATTCACCGGTCAGCGGACAATCGCTCAAAGGAATGATCCAGAAAT
>CAVCYJ010000056.1:0-15397 GCA_963605995.1 Holdemanella biformis
AAACAACCAGGAGGTGAATTTATGATTGAGAAAATGAAGTTCCTGAGCATTACCGGACCGAAAACCGATATCGACCGGGTGGTAAATACTTACCTTTCCAAATACGAAATCCATCTGGAAAATGCCCTTTCCGAGCTGACTGCAGTAGAGAGTCTTTCTCCGTTTATGGAAATCAATCCATACAAAGAAGCACTCACTACTGCCAACAGCTTTTATGATGAACTGACTGATCCGGAGAAGGTTTCTGTCAGATCAATGGACACAGAGCAGGCACTGAATACCATCCGACGTATCCAGTCTGACTATCAGGAACTGAGCACTACCCATGCTGACCTGGAGAGTCAGCTTGCCGCACTGGATGAGTCTCTGCGGGTGATCCGCCCGTTCAGAAACATCAATTACAATATTTCTTCGATCCTGAGATTCCAGTTCATCCACTTCCGTTTCGGAAGAATTGAAAAGGAATATTACCAGAAATTCGAGAAGTATATTTACGAAAATCTGGACACGATCTTCATTAAATGTGATGAAGATGACCAGTATATCTGGGGTCTGTATTTCGTCCCGGAGCACGAAGCGCAGAAGGTAAAAGCAGTCTATTCTTCCATGCATTTCGAGCGTATTTATATGCCGGATACTTACAAAGGAACCGCGAAAGAAGCCTTCGAACAGCTGACCAGAACTCGTGAAAAAGCAGCCGCTGATCTGGCATCTGTCGATCAGAAAAAGGCCGATTTCTTCCTCAAAAACCAGGATGATATCGTTGCAGCCCACAATGCTATCGCACAGCTTTCCGGTAATTTTGATGTGCGCAGGCTTGCAGCGTGTACCCACGGCGACAAGGATGTTTTTTATATCTTATGCGGATGGATGACAGAGCAGGATGCACACTCTTTCCAGAATGATATCAAAGATGACAGCCGCATTTTCTGTATCATTGACGGCGAGGAAGACGAGCATCTCAAACCCGGTGTACATCAGCAGCCGCCGACAAAACTGAAGAATCCGAAGCTGTTTAAACCATTTGAAATGTACATTAAGATGTATGGACTTCCGGCCTATAATGAGATGGATCCGACATGGTTTGTGGCACTGACTTATTCCTTTATCTTCGGTGCAATGTTCGGTGATGTGGGACAGGGATTACTGCTCTTTATCGGCGGTTTCCTGCTTTATAAATTTAAACATATCACACTGGCAGGCATTATAAGCTGTGCAGGTGTGTTCTCCACATTCTTCGGATTTATGTTCGGAAGTATCTTCGGATTTGAAGATGTGATACCGGCCCTGTGGCTCCGCCCGATGAACAATATGATGTCCGTTCCGTTTATCGGAAAGCTGAATACTGTATTTATCGTTGCCATTGGTTTTGGTATGGGACTGATCCTTTTGTGTATGGTATTTAACATCCTGAACGCATGGAGGGCCGGGGATATCGAGCATATCTGGTTCGATACAAACTCCGTTGCAGGTCTTGTATTCTACGGATCCGCAGTTGTTTCCATCGCACTGATCCTGAATGGCAAAACTCTTCCGGGAGGAATCGTGTTATTTATCATGTTCGGCATACCGCTGATCCTGATCTTCTTCAAAGAGCCGCTTACCGCCCTCATCGAGAAGAAATCAGAAGTGATGCCGAAGGAGAAAGGAATGTTCATTGTACAGGGACTTTTTGAGATGTTTGAAGTCCTGTTAAGCTATTTTTCCAATACACTTTCCTTCGTCCGTATCGGGGCTTTCGCAGTCAGCCATGCTGCTATGATGGAGGTTGTCCTCATGCTTGCAGGCGCAGAAAGCGGAAACCTGAACTGGATAGTGGTAGTCCTCGGAAACCTTTTTGTATGTGGTATGGAAGGTCTGATCGTCGGCATCCAGGTGCTTCGTCTGGAATATTATGAGATGTTCAGCCGCTTCTACAAAGGCACAGGACGTAAATTCGAGCCGTTCCGCTCTGGCCGGTAATATGCAGAATTGTGGAAGCTACTTTAGCAGCGGAGCAATTCGTATATATCAATAACTTAGAAAAGAGGAGATTTAATTATGACAACAATAGCACAGATTATTTTAGCAATCGCACTGGTACTCAGCATCATTCTTCCATTTGGTTACTATCTCATCGGTGAGAAGAACCGCGGACGTTACAAAACAGCCCTCGGAGTAAACGCATTCTTCTTCTTTGGAACAATGCTCATCGCCATCGCAGTAATGTTCACAGGTGCTTCTTCCGTACAGGCCGCTGTCGGTTCCCAGGCCGGTCTTGCAACAGGTATGGGCTACATCGCAGCAGCCCTTGTAACAGGTCTTTCCTGTATCGGTGGTGGTATTGCCGTTGCCAGTGCGGCAAGCGCAGCTTTGGGCGCGATCAGCGAGGATCAGAGTATCCTTGGTAAATCCCTTATCTTCGTAGGTCTTGCAGAAGGTGTTGCCCTTTACGGACTGATCATCTCCTTCATGATCCTGGGACAGTTATAAGATGCAGATGTTTTTGATCAGCGACAATGTCGATACTTATACAGGGATGAGACTGGCAGGTGTAGAGGGCGTGATCGTACACACACACGACGAATTAAAAGACGCTTTGCAAAAAGCCATCTCCAATAAAGAAATCGGGATCATACTCCTGACCGAGAAATTCGGCCGGGAGTTTCCCGAAATCATAGATGATGTAAAACTTCATCACAAAACCCCTCTGATCATCGAAATCCCTGACAGGCACGGCACTGGCCGCAAACCGGATTTTATCACTTCGTATGTAAACGAGGCAATCGGATTAAAACTGTAATCACTGCTGTCCGTTTTGCAGACAACAGTGATCCAACAATCAGACTTAATATTACAGGCAGGTGTTAACATGACAATTGATGAAAAACTCAGCCATTTTTATGATATCACTGTAGAGGATGCCCGTTCAAAAGCAGCCGCCATTCTGGAAGAACACAAAGAAACTCTGGAAAAAATGACAGAAGAACGCAAGGCTCTCAGTGAAGAAAATGCCCAGGCACAGATCAAAGCGGAAACCGCTAATGCCAGACGCGAGGTAAACAAGGCACTTTCCGCAGAACAGCTCACGATCAAACGTGACTGGACCAGAAAACAGAACGAATTAAAAGAGAAAATTTTTTCCGAAGTAAAAGAACTTCTGAAGTCCTTTACCAAAACTTTGGAATACGAAAACTATTTAGCCGCAAAGATCAAAGAAGCGCTGGATTTCGCGGAGAATGATGAAATCTCCATCTATCTCTCACCGGAAGATGACCACCTTGCAGCGAAGCTTCAGGAGAGTACAGGTGCAGCCATCCAGCTTGCGAAGGAGTCCTTTCTCGGCGGCATCCGCGCCACGATCCCTCACAAGAATATCCTGATCGACCATTCTTTTGCAGGAAACTTCGAGGCAGCATACAAAGAATTCAAGTTTGACGGAGGGCCAGAACATGAGTAATACAGGTATTATCTACGGTGTCAACGGTCCCGTCATTTATCTGAAGGGCGACAGCGGATTTAAAATCTCCGAGATGGTCTATGTAGGCCCGGAACATCTGGTAGGCGAGATCATCGGCCTGAAAAAAGGCATGACCACCGTACAGGTATTTGAGGAAACTACAGGACTGAAACCCGGAGATACGGTTACAGGTACCGGAGATGCCATCTCCGTACTCTTAGGACCCGGAATCATCCACAACATCTTTGACGGTATCCAGCGTCCTCTGGAAGAGATCGCCAAAGCATCCGGAAAATACATTTCCCGTGGTGTCAGCGTTGATTCCCTTGACACCCAAAAGAAATGGAACACACATATCACAGTAAAAGAAGGTGATGTCGTCGGCCCCGGCTCTATTATCGCAGAGACTAAGGAAACAGACTCCATCCTTCATAAATCCATGGTGCCTCCGAACCTTACAGACGCTACTGTTATCCATGCGGCTTCTGACGGAGAATATACCATTCTGGAACCGATCGTGACCATCCAGTTTGCAGACGGAACTACCAGAGATCTGGCACTTGCGCAGAAATGGCCAATCCGTATCCCAAGGCCAACCCACAAACGTTTCCCTGCAAGCGTTCCGCTTGTCACAGGACAGCGTATCCTGGACACCCTTTTCCCGATCGCAAAAGGCGGTACGGCCGCTGTTCCGGGAGGTTTCGGTACGGGTAAAACAATGACACAGCATCAGATCGCCAAGTGGTCCGACGCAGACATCATCATCTATATCGGTTGCGGAGAGCGTGGAAACGAGATGACTCAGGTTCTCGAGGATTTCAGCAAGCTGATCGACCCGAAATCCGGAAACCTGATGATGGACAGAACCACACTGATCGCCAATACTTCCAATATGCCGGTTGCGGCGCGTGAGGCTTCTATTTATACAGGTGTTACCCTTGCGGAATATTACCGCGACATGGGCTATGACGTAGCAATCATGGCAGACTCCACTTCCCGTTGGGCGGAAGCCCTCAGAGAGCTGTCCGGACGTCTGGAAGAAATGCCCGCAGAGGAAGGTTTCCCTGCATATCTGGCATCCAAGCTGTCCGCTTTCTATGAACGTGCGGGAATGATGCAGAACTTAAACGGAACCGAAGGCTCTGTCTCCATCATCGGAGCGGTTTCCCCTCAGGGCGGTGACTTCTCAGAGCCTGTCACACAGAATACCAAACGTTTCGTCCGCTGCTTCTGGGGACTGGACAAATCCCTTGCCTATGCCCGTCATTTCCCGGCTATCCACTGGCTCACCAGCTACAGTGAATATCTGGAAGATCTGACTCCATGGTACAGAGACCATGTTTCCCCGAAATTTGTGGCAGACAGGAATCAGCTTATGGCAATCCTGAACCAGGAGAGCTCCCTGATGGAGATTGTTAAGCTGATCGGTAGCGACGTTCTTCCGGACGACCAGAAACTGACACTGGAAATCGCCAGAGTCATCCGTCTGGGATTCCTCCAGCAGAACGCTTTCCACGCAGAAGATACCTGCGTACCTATGGAAAAACAGTTTAAAATGATGGAAACAATCCTCTACCTCTACGAGAAATGCCGCGCGCTCATCAACCGCGGAATGCCGGTTTCCGTACTGAAAGAGGGCAACAACATCTTTGAAAAAATTATTTCTATTAAATATGATGTAGCAAACAACCAGCTTGATAAATTTGACCTGTATATACAGGACATTGATACTTTCTATAACAACGTAATGGAGAAAAACGGCTGAGGAGAGGAGAAGTTTATATGGCAATCGAATATTTAGGCTTAAGCGAAATAAACGGACCTCTGGTGGTCCTGGAGGGCGTCAAGAACGCCTCCTATGAGGAAATCGTAGAATTTCACATGGACGACGGGACCCGCAAGATCGGCCGTATTATTGAGATTTATGAGGACAAAGCTGTCATCCAGGTTTTTGAAGGAACAGACAGTATGTCGTTGAGTAACACCCACACAAGACTGACCGGACATCCAATGGAGATCGGGCTTTCCCCGGAAATCCTCGGACGTACCTTCAACGGTATCGGCCAGCCGATCGACGGTCTGGGAGATATCACCCCGGAAGTCAACTTAAACATCAACGGTCTGCCGCTGAACCCGGTAGCCCGTGAATACCCGCGAAACTATATCAACACCGGTATTTCCGCGATCGACGGACTGACCACCCTGATCCGCGGCCAGAAACTGCCGATCTTTTCCGGAAATGGTCTTCCACATGATAAACTGGCAGCACAGATCGTACAGCAGGCATCTCTGGGAGAAGGCTCCGATGAAGAATTTGCCATCGTTTTTGCAGCGATGGGTGTCAAATATGACGTAGCAGAATTCTTCCGCCGTACCTTTGAGGAAAGCGGAGCCGCAGACCACGTAGTAATGTTCCTGAACCTTGCCAATGACCCGGTTGTTGAGCGTCTTCTTACACCAAAGATCGCACTCACTGCCGCAGAATACCTTGCCTTTGAAAAAGGAATGCACATCCTGGTCATACTGACAGATATCACTTCTTTCTGTGAGGCCATGCGAGAGGTTTCTTCTTCCAAAGGTGAGATCCCGTCCCGTAAAGGTTATCCGGGTTATCTGTACAGCGAGCTTGCAACCCTGTACGAACGTGCAGGTATCGTAAAAGGGAAACCGGGTTCTGTAACCCAGATCCCGATCCTGACCATGCCAAACGATGACATCACTCATCCGATCCCCGACCTTACCGGTTATATCACCGAAGGTCAGATCGTTCTGGACAGACAGCTTCACGGACAGGCAATCTACCCGCCGATCAATGTACTGCCATCCCTCTCCCGTCTGATGAAGGACGGTATCGGCGAGGGCTACACCAGAGCAGACCATCAGGACGTAGCAAACCAGCTCTTCTCCTGCTATGCAAAGGTTGGCGATGCCAGGGCCCTTGCTTCTGTTATCGGTGAGGATGAGCTTTCGCCGCTGGATAAGCGTTATCTGGTATTTGGCAAGGCTTTCGAGAGTGAGTTTATCGGCCAGTCAGAAACCGAGAACCGAAGCATCACAGAGACTCTTGATAAGGGCTGGGAGCTTCTGGGCCTCCTTCCTAAGAATGAGCTTGACCGAATTGATACGAAGATCCTCGACAAGTACTATCACGAAACAGTACGCTGAAAAGAAGCGAGGTGATTGAATGGATCCGAATACCTTTCCCACCAAGGGAAATCTGATACTTGCAAAGAACTCACTGAAGCTTTCCCGTCAGGGCTATGAGCTGATGGACAAGAAGCGTAATATCCTGATCCGTGAAATGATGGAGCTGATCGATCAGGCAAAAGATATCCAGACACAGATCGACGTGACTTTCCGGGCTGCCTATGCAGCGCTGCAGAAGGCCAACATGGAAATCGGCATCGCCTTTGTCCAGCAGATCGCGTGTACCGTTCCCATCGAAAACTCCATCCGCATCAAGACCCGAAGCGTCATGGGTACGGAGATTCCTCTTGTGGAATATGACAAAACAACCGACACGCCTACTTACGCCTACTACAGCACAAAGATGTCCCTGGACGAAGCTAAGGCTGCCTTTGAGAAGGTAAAGGAGCTGTCCATCCGCCTCTCCATGGTGGAAAACGCAGCCATCCGCCTTGCCGCAAATATCAAAAAAACACAGAAACGTGCCAATGCACTGAAGAATATCACTATTCCGAAGTACGAAGCACTGACCAAAGACATCCAGAATGCGCTGGAAGAGAAAGAACGTGAAGAGTTCACCCGTCTGAAAGTCATCAAACGAATGAAACAGAAGTAAAACATGGAAAACCGCCGGAGGAAGTTATCCCCAGGCGGTTTTCATTTTGTCCGTGTCCTGTCCACATTTGTCCTTTCGGAAGCGCTATAATGTGGAAAACTTATTTTTTATGTATCAGGATTCTTTTTTATATCTTATCGTGTGTGTTATTGTATATTTCATTGTGGGTTTTACCCTAATATCTTATTGAATATTCTGATTATTTATTATTATACATCTATATTTTGTCTTTTATGAGAAATATTGTATGTTTTTTAGAATATTTCAAAGTCAATAGATTTTGTTATTTTTTTGTCCTGAAATGTCGATTTATCACTTTATACAAAACATTTGTTTCTTTTTTACTTATGTAAATCAGGTATTCCACACACATAAAATGTGGATAATGTGGATAACTTTGTGTATAACTTTAATTTACAGGGTTTTTCCGGCATTTCATATGTGGACAGAGTGTGCACGACTTTATCCACATATCCCATGCTTTCGTATTCTTTGTGCAATTTGTTCAATCTCCCGTATAGGCACCTTTTGTCCTGATCAGTATTTTATTCCAACGGCTTCTTTCTTCGGTTCGCACGAACCAGTTTATTCAGAGTTTTCACAACAAGCTCCGGATCAAGCGGTTTTGAAATATGCGCGTTCATGCCCGCTTCTCTTGATTTGACGCGGTCTTCTGTAAAAGCATTCGCAGTCATGGCTATGATCGGGATTGTCTGCGCATCCGCCCTTTTCATGGCTCTTATCTCTCTGGTAGCCTCATAACCGTCCATAACAGGCATCATCATGTCCATGAGGATCGCATCAAATTCTCCGGGGGCGGATTTCTCAAATATCTCCACAGCCTCTCTGCCATTCCATGCCTTCTGTATCACTGCACCATCTGTTTCCAGCACAAACTCCGCGATTTCCATATTCAGCTCGTTGTCCTCTACAACCAGGAGCCGATAACCACTGATAGATGGCTTCTCTGCGGTACTCTCACTGACCGTCTCTTTTCTCTCCGAATCAATCCTGAACGGAATCGTGATCACAAAAGTGGTTCCCTTTCCCTCTTTGCTTTCAAAGGTCAGAGTTCCGTTCATCTTGTCCACCAGACCTTTTGCGATCGGCATTCCCAGACCTGTACCGCCATACTTTGACTGTACACTGTTATCTTCCTGAGTAAACGGCTCAAAAATCTTCTTCTGATATTCTTCACTCATTCCGATACCTGTATCTTCACAGACAAATTCCAACAGTGCGATCTCCTTATCCTTGCCCGGGATTTCCCTGCATTTTATGGTGATACTTCCATCCTGCTTATTATATTTCACAGCGTTGCTCATGATATTCATAAGCAGCCTTTTTACGTGTGCGGCACTTCCGATCAGGTTCCAGTGAGTGACCTCATAGTCTTCCTGTATCAGCGTAATTCCCTGTTCGGCAGCAAGCTTTTCGATGACCACGATCACCTCGTTCATGACATTTTTCAGGTTAAAGGGCTGGTTGTCCAGCTCTACTTCTCCGGACTCCAGTTTCCCCATATCCAGCACCTCATTGACCAGCTCCAGAAGCAGGTGTGAGGCATCCCTGATCTTTGCACGGCATTCCGCCTGTCTGTCCAGATCATCCGCATAATAATCTGCAACCTCGAGCATTCCGCAGATACCGTTGATCGGTGTACGGATATCATGGCTCATCCTCTGCAGGAACCTTGTTTTTGCCTCATTGGCTGCATCTGCTCTTTTCGCAGATTCCTGTAATTCTTTCTTGTACTGGATTTCTTTCTCCATTTCCAGCTTCAGATGCACCCGGTCAGATCTGCTCAGCATCAGCCACAGTACAGCAATCACGCACATATATGCGACCATGATAAACAGTAAATTCTGCGGCAGGGTAGAAAAAATAACTCCATCTGAGACATAAGTATAGATGTAATAATCTCTCTGCTTGAGCATGACACCATAGCTGTGATTCCGGCGGATATGCATGATATGTTTGCTGTCCGCATTCGCCTTCAGTGCCTGCACGGTAGCATTATCCGCAGTGTTCTGTCCGATCAGCTCTGTGTCATTGCAGGCGATCACCCGTCCTTCATCCGCTATCATAACAGTTCCGTCTGTAGAAATCTGATATCCTTCCAGCAGACTCTGCAGCGTAAGGGAGTATGTCTGTGCACATTCCGGTGTAATATAATAGTAAGTAACCACCACACCATCGGCATCCTTCCTGGCAGTCGCGGCCATATTGATATAACCGCCATCTTCCAGATAAATTCTCTGACTGTAGCTTCTATATTCATATTCATCACCGTCAAGGATAGTTTCCCTGCTGTAATTTTCAAGCAGTTCTTCTTCTACCTGTTCATCCTGTGCATATCTGCAGACCACATTTCCATCGGCATCGAGTACCAGAACTCCATGAAGCCACAGCTGTCCTGCATACTTCTCAAGCATTTCCACGCTAAGCTCCATGCCGGCCTCATGCTCCGCAAAGATGTTATCCCTCATCTGCCGGTTACTCTCAACAGCCCGCAACAGTGCCTGGGTTTCTGCGCCATAGTTATAGCTGGTATAGGTAGCACACTGAACCTTCATATAATTGGCTGTTTTGATCAGTCCTTCCTCTGCCTGTTTTTTACACAGCTCCGCGAGACCAAACCAGGCGATCACAAAAAGTCCCAGACCTGCCAGCACAACGGGAATCCAGAATTTTTTTCCCATAGGTTTTCTTTTAATATGCAAGCTGATCCACCTCCAGATACTTTTTCGGATTGTCCAGATATTTTCCTATGATCTTCTCAGAAGTGCCATCCTGTCTCATTTCTTCGAGAGTTTTATCCATTTCCTCACAGATCCCTCTCTCATCATCCTTAGCGAATGCCACACCAATTCCTACTGTCATCAGCGGTTCGGCCAGAATCCGGTAATTGACATTATAATCCTTCATATACTGAAGTATAGATGTCTCATGTGCTGCGATCGCATCTACATAATCCTTGGCAAGAAAAGTATACATCAGCTCTCTTTTCTCCAGACTGATCAGACTTCCCACTTCCGGTATCCTGCTGTCCTTCCTGTCGAGAAAAACACCCTCCGGCTTTGTAGTAGACTGAACTGCTATGTTCCTGCCTTCAAGGTCTGACAGTGAATAAATATCACTGTCCTCCTTCACTGCGACCACCTGATTACTTACCATGTAAGAGCCGGCCCAGTTATAATCCTCAAGTCTTCCCTCCATCGAGAAACATCCCATAATACAGTCAATCTCTCCGCTCTCTACCAGCTCTTTCTTCTGTTCCCAGTCAATATAGGTAAACTCTGTCTCATAGCCCATACGTTTGAAGGCTTCCTTTGCCAGGTCTACATCTATACCTGTAGCAACACCGTCCTCATCCAGATAATTGTAAGGCGGGTAGGAATCACTTCCTACCTTTATCACCGGCAACGTTTCCTCCTCTTCTGCCGTATGTTTCACGCTGCAGCCCCCAAAGGAAACCACCGCAATACAGGCGATCAGGATCCCCGCAGTCATACGCAACCTCTTATTTCTCAATTTAAATTACCTTCCCTTTCATGTTCCCACCATACTGTCAACGTATTTTATAGTATATCAGTTTCCGGTTCGGTGCCCCCCCCGACCGGATTTTATGGCTCTGATTGCCTTTACCAGCACATTTATCTCTACAGGTTTGGAGACATGCGCATTCATCCCTGCTGCGAGGGATGTCTGAATGTCTTCTGAAAATGCATTTGCAGTCATGGCAATGATCGGCATACTCTTTGCAAGTTCATGAGAGCTGTTCCGGATTGCCTTCGCAGCTTCATAACCGTTCATGACCGGCATCTGTACATCCATCAGTATTGCATCATAATCTCCCGGCTTTGACTGTTCAAATACCTCCAGAACCTTTTCGCCATTTTCACAGACTGTACATTCTGCACCTTCTATCTTCAACAGCTCTGTCAGAATTTCTGCATTTAATGCATTATCCTCTGCACACAGGAACCTCATTCCCTTCAGTAAATCTTCATCCTGTATTTCATCCTGTTCCTGTGATTTCGGTAAAGCCTCTCTCTCTTCTGCGATCTTCATATCTACCAGGATCTCAAAACAGCTTCCCTTACCTTTCTCACTGTCTACATCAATGGTTCCGCCCATGATCTCGATCAGGTTTCTGGTGATCGCCATTCCAAGGCCGGTTCCCTGAATCTTATTTGTCAGCGAACTCTCTTCCCTTGTGAATGCATCAAAAATCCTGTCCTGAAAATCTGCGTCCATACCCATGCCGTTATCCTTTACCAGAAACCGGAATTTCGCATAGGCAGACGAATTCACTGCATACTCTTCGATATGAAACTGTATCTTACCGCCATCCTGCGTATATTTTACAGCATTTGATAACAGATTGCTGAAAATCTGTATCAGCCGGACATTGTCTCCGTTCAGCCATTCATGCCGGATATTCTCTGTAACGATCTCAAAGGTCTGATGCTTCGCCTCTGCCTGTGGGCGAAACAGAACATCAAGCTCATGGATAAGGTCAGACATGGAAAAATCTGCACAGTTCAGGGTTGTTTTTCCCGATTCGATCTTATTCATATCGAGCACATCATTGATAATCCCCAGCAGATTTCGTGAGGAAACCTCTATTTTCTTCACATACTCCCGCACCTTATCTTCTTTGTCAGCATCATGCTCGATCAGTGAGATAATACCAATGATGGCATTCATCGGTGTACGGATATCGTGAGACATATTGGAAAGAAAATCTGTCTTTGCCTTATTCGCAATTTCCGCAGCCTGCAAAGCTTCCGCCGTAACAGTCTGGGCTTCCTTCAGTTCTTTATTTAAAATTTCAAGTTCCTTTATATTCTCCTGCTGCTGTTTACGGTTCTGCTTCTCGTACATCGCCTTCTGCTCTGCAATACTTATCCTCGACATACTGAAAAACAGACCTGCAAACAGTACAAGTATGATAGCTGCCATGATCAGTGTTGTATACAAAACGACTTTCTGATAAGACATCAGTGCGTTATCAACCGTCCTTTTCGGCACAATGCAGACAAGCATGGAATTATTGTTTGAGATCGGACAATAGCCTAAATAATATGCCTTCTCTCCACCAAGCAGCTGTACACCCTTCTTCTGTTCCTTAAACTCTTTTTTCAGGAAATCATTCTGTTCTTCGGTTAATGCATTATCCTTTTTCAGATGCTTCAGCAGTGAGTAATTCTGGAATAACTTCTCATCCTGCTGGTTGGTATAGATAACATCCCCGTCTGCATCCAGCATAAACAAAAATGCTTTCCCGCCATATGCATACAGCTTTAATATCGAATCCATGCTCGAACGTTCGACCAAAGCACCTATTGCTGTATAACTCTCCCCGTCAATCGCATATTCCCGGCACGGAATTGCCATAAGGAAACCACTTTCCGTCGTTGTACCATCATTATAGGAGATCAGTTTCGCAATATTCTGGTTCTCTTTCAGATCCATCAGAAGGGTACTGGATATTTCAAGCCTGCGCTCTTTTTTGTCAATAGTCAGCGCGGCTCCGTTCTCTTTGATAAAGAAGAGCTGCGCTCCGGTTTCCTCCTGCCAGCTTTCAAGAAAACTTTTGATATCTGCGTTTTCAAGAATCTCTGTATTTCCCTGCGCTACATATCCATCGATCACACGCAGGCGACTGTAGAAGCTTCCAACCTGAAGTTCATATGTCTGCTGGATCTGTTCCACAACAGCTTCCATGCTTATCTTTCCATTTTCTTCAATGGAGCTGTCCGTTTTTGTGATAAATATCCAGACTATACCGACAGCACAGAGTATCAGCATTATCGAAAAGAGCGATATTATCAGTTTTCTTTTTTTCATCGTTATCCCTCCATTTTTGATGTACTCTGGCAGGCCCGTCAGATTCTGAACAGCTACCGGATTTCTATATAATCCTCCGGTTCTGCCGGCTGCTTTCCGCCTGATATCAAACTCGCCCATTCTATTGACAAAGATGTACCATCCAGTTGTCCAAAATCATGCTCAGGCTCCATTTTCGCCAGGACAGATATCACACCATCCGTGAGAAGAATGGAATACTCTTTCTCTTCATCCAGCACTTTCCCATCTACCTGGATTTCCTTTAAAGAAAATCCGTCTTCACCGCTCTGTACAACAATCTTCATACCGGATGCGATCAGAAGTTCGTATCTGTCTGTCGGCTGAAATTCACCGTCTGTGCTGGTAAGATAGCGTTCCACCAGCTCTTTAATCTGTGCACCCGTCAGCTTTTCAAGATACAGAGAAGAAGCACCTGTTTTATTCGCGATCATCAGACTGAGTCTGCTTTCTGTACATTCACCTTTATAGATTGATGATGTAAAGTAATAATACGGTGCAAGCGCCAGCTCGGCGCCTCTTTCCTCTCTTATTGTTGTCAGGATAGAGGATGCCGCATCCCTGCCATTTTTATCATTCAGGAAAACAGAATATTCATTTTCAAAGGTAACGGCTGCTTCTGCCGCTTCCTCTTCACTGTTTATGACATCTTTGAACGCTTCATACGCCTGATCTTCATTCATGGTTCCTGTCAGAAGTCCGCTGACAACCGTAACACTGGCCGCAAACGATTTCTGAGAAGAATAGCGGATATAATAATTATTATTTTCGATCTCGTCCTCAAGTCCTGCCATATCATCTACGATCGACGGAACATTCGGATTAAAGGAAATGATACTGTTTCCGTTCGCGATCAGCTTCTGTCCTTCTTCCGAGATCATACATTCCAGCACATCCATCGCCGTTTCAAGTCTTTCCGGATCATCCTCCAGTTCCTTATTAAATGCAATATGTAAAGACGGTGTCATATAAATAAAACTCTCTTCAGATGTCTGTGAGAAATATGGCAGACGTACCAGCTCGTCATCCATCAGCTCCTGACATTGCCGCATATTCACCGGAGAACCGTGGAACATTGCCGCTTTTCCATCCACGAATAATCTCATCGAATCATCGGTATTGTACGAGAGATCTTCCTCGGTAAAGAAGGAATCCTTCAGCAGATTTGCTGTTTCCGAAAAAATATTCTTCCACATGGTATCATCAAATATAATTTCTTCCTGTGCGCTCTCTGCGCCGTTTCTCCAGGCAATGCCCTCCAGACTTGTCAGTTCACCGATACCGCCTGCCTGAACCATTTCATGGCTTGACCAGTCTGCTGCAAGGTCAAGGGCATATGGTTTGATCCCATTATCATAAAAAACCTGACAGGCATTTGCATATTCTTCATAATCCTGCGGCAGTTCCAGTCCATACTGCTCAAACAGTGTCTTGTTCGCGATGATCGTCTGCGGGATACCGCATATCGGAAGCCAGTTGATCTCCCCGGCACTGTTCTTGTAATATTGCAGCGAATAGGAAGAATACTCTGACACGACATCATAAGATGAAAAATCAACCAGATATGGCTGCAGATCTTTTGCATCTGTTCCTGCAAAACGCCGTACTGTTATCACGTCCGGCAGTTCTCCATGTTCTTCAAAATAACTGTACAGGTCCGTATCATTATTGCCTGCGATAAATTCAATTTCCCTGTCCGGAAGTTGTTCGTGTATGTATGGTGTGAGATCTTCGATCAGCTCCGTATCCCACAGATAAACTGTGAGCGGTTCATCATTTTTTGCAGTGGTCCTGTCTGATGTTCCGCAACCGGTAAGCCCCATTGTTATCGCTCCTGTTGTAACAATGCATACGCTCAGCACTCTTTTCTTTTTCATACTTCTGCTTCTCTCCTTTATGGTTTTACGCAATTTTTCGCCAGACAAAAAAGAAGTCCCACGCTAAAAAAGCCCAGGGACACCTCCTCATAAATATCATTATTCAAATAACACATTCACCATAAAGCTGTCACATTCTATCTCTCTTACTGCACAGTGTATCCAAAACATAATGTATTTAATCTTTTACACCCATTCTATCAGTATCCATCAAACAGGCGGCAACCGGCTGGCATAACCGGATATTTCCGGTCTTAGCCCCTTCTGGCTTTGCGTCCCTGCCTTTCGACAGGTTTGCCCGATATTTCATTTTTATATAAGTATAGCTTCCCACCTGGTGTTTGGCAAGTAAAATTATATGAAAATACGCAAAAAGCCGACCAGATATAGTATCCAACCGGCTTT
>CAVCYJ010000057.1:0-14962 GCA_963605995.1 Holdemanella biformis
TGAAAATCGCCTGCGGCGATGGGATTTTGACTTGTATGTCTCGGGATTTTGGCATATTTATGCCAAAACACCTCGCGGAATAGTAGACTGCTGAATAGTTACATTAATTCATAAATTTCTTCAATTCGTCCATAAATGTGCTGACATCTTTAAATTCTCTGTATACAGATGCAAACCGTACATATGCTACAGCATCCAGATCTTTCAGATGTTCCATGACGATCTCTCCGATCCTGGTACTCGATATTTCCTTTTCTTCTGTATTGAAGATCTCTCCTTCAATAGCATCAAGCATCTCTTCTACTTTCTCTATAGATATCGGTCTTTTATAACATGCACGCAGAATCCCGGACTGAATCTTTGAACGGTCATACTGCTCCCTGTTCTGATCTTTTTTTATAACGTTGAGCGGTATGCTTTCTACTTTCTCGTATGTTGTAAATCTTCTGCCACAGACATCGCACAGACGGCGGCGGCGGATAGAGTTCGTATCCTCAACCGGTCTGGAATCTACTACCCTCGTATTATCCTGATTACAAAATGGACATTTCATGGGACGTCCCCCTTTTTAATCTATCTTTTTTAATCCAGGCGGATAAAATCATCCGCTTTGACATACAATTTTGCATACATGTATTATACTGTATTTTCATTTCCGGTGTCAACAAAAGGACTTGCATAAATTATCAGAATCATACATAAATGTGGTTGGATTTACCTATGTCTTCAGGAGGTATTTTTATGCGAATCTGCGAATTAAAGCAAAAAGAAGTGATCAATACCCGCACCTGCCGCAGTCTTGGCTGTCCTATAGATGTGGAGTTTGACTGCAAAACAAGCAGACTCATCTCCCTGCTTGTTCCCGGTCCCGGAAAATTATGCTGTCTTTTCGGTCGTGACAGTGAATACAGGATTCCCTGGGAACGCATCTGTCAGATTGGCGATGATATCATTCTGGTAGAAATCGATGAGGAAAAATGTCTTTCAGAAAGATAAAGCAGTATTATCCATATCCGGTACTCTTTTGTCAAGGGTCAATAATTTTTATATTTTCCGAACATGAGTATAAATATTCCTCCATCTGAGAATCATTCTTACTGATACATCGTTACTGTCCGTTTTTCCGGTAACGTACAAAAATTCACTCCGGATTGCCTGTGGCAACAGAGTGAGCCAGGATAATAAGGAGGATTCAAAAAGATGGCACTGAACAAAGTAGAAATCTGTGGAGTCAATACGTCGAAGCTTCCTGTTCTCAATGCTGAAGAAAAAGAGGCACTGTTCTGCCGGATCAAAGAAGGAGATGAACAGGCACGGGAATTGTACATCAGGGGAAATCTCAGACTGGTGCTCAGTGTAATACGCAGATTTCAGAACAGCAATGAAAATGCTGATGACCTCTTCCAGATTGGCTGTATCGGCCTGATTAAAGCTATCGACAATTTCGATACAACTTTGCAGGTAAAGTTTTCAACCTATGCAGTTCCTATGATCATCGGCGAAATCCGCCGTTATCTCAGGGATAATAACAGCATCCGTGTCAGCCGTTCCCTGCGTGATATCGCATACAAGACAATCTATACCAGAGATAATTACATGAAACAGCATCTCAGAGAACCTACTCTCAATGAAATCGCTCAGGAAATCGGAATAGAAAAAGAAATGATCGTTTATGCCATGGATGCGATCCAGAATCCGGTAAGTCTTTTTGAGCCGGTTTATACAGAAGGCGGAGATACCCTATACGTTATGGATCAGATCAGTGATAAAAAGAACAGAGAAGACCACTGGATTGAAAATCTTTCGCTCAGGGAAGCTATGCAGAGATTAAACAACCGCGAAAGGCATATCATAGAGCTGCGGTTCTATGAAGGAAAAACACAGATGGAAGTAGCCCGTGAAATCGGAATTTCTCAGGCTCAGGTAAGCCGTCTGGAAAAAAATGCACTGAAATCCATGCGCTGCTATCTGCGTGCCTGAAAGTCAGGCAGATAAAATCATACACGTTTATTACCTGCCCATAACCGAATAACCGCTTTACAGTTTCAGGTCAAGCGGTTAAAAGCAGCCTGGCAAATTATTTTACCAGACTGCCCTACATATTACCTTTATTTGTTCAATACCTCCTGCCAGTCCTCCATATTGAATATCTGTTTTACATCCAATGCCCCTGACATGGCAGGGAAGAATTTCTTCATGTCTGTAAATATTACAGCATAATCAAATCTGGACATTCCCAGTATTCTGCGAAGCTCACGTTTATAGAAATCCCTGAGTTCCCTGGAAGGCTCCGTTTTCTTTGACTTCATAAATTTACTGTGACGCACATATTCTTCATCTGTAGCAGGATAGGAGCGTTTCCAGTAAAGGACTCTGACCTCTTTCGGCAGTTCATCCAGTTTTTCGGCAGACTCCTCTTCTTTTGCCCCATTTCCGATCAATGTAATGTCAAAATGATCAAAATCCACTTTATTCAAGAATTCATAGAACACAGCCGTTTCCTGAGTATCATTAAAATCACCGGCATAAACCAGAAGCTTCACCTTATCCGTCTGATTCAGATGCACCGGATTTGTCGGTTCTTTTCCATCAAATACTACTTCTGCGATATGTTTACATACCTTTCCGTCATCTTTCAGACCGATCTGAGATCTGACTTTCTCATATTTCTCTTTATAAGAGTCAGCTACACCCGGAAGATCTTTCAGAAGATCACCCAGCTTCTCAGGTGTAGATACTGCCGGTCCCGGAAGATTATCGAATCCAAAGTACAGACCTCTGTAATCCTCAAAGTTTTCCATATCAGGAACATAAAACAGGATTGGTCTTCCTGTCAGCATAAAGTCATAGAAAATGCTGGAATAGTCAGAGACAAGCACATCTGTTACAGACAAAAGCTCGCTTGTATCCATTGTAGCAGGAACAAATTTTGCCTTTGCAACTTCAGGCTCTATCTGGTTTTCCTTCATATAGTGATATACAATCTGGTGAAGCTTAACAAGAACCTGATATTTCTTTGTATCTATGCTGTCCTCCATAATCCGGAGCAGCTTATATACGTCCTGCAGGTCTGTATCCGGGGTACTGTACTGCTCTCCTCTCCAGGTCGGAGCATAGAGAATAATCTTCTTATTTTCTTCTGCTTCTACCCCACATTCCTGCAGTCTTCGGATCACTTCTGCTCTGTCACTGTTAAAGAGCTTATCATTTCGAGGAAAACCTTCTTCCAGAACAGTTCCCTCATACAGATTCTGCATCTTATACGATTTCTTATACGCGGTCTCTGTCATATAAGGACCGGAAGATATGATATAATCCGCACTGAACAGGTTTCTCGCTGTATTTCCCTGAGAGACATTCGCACCCGGAATGTCAAATCCCATGTTCTTCAACGGAGTTCCATGCCAGGTATCAATCAGTACCTGCCCCTCTCTCTTAAGAAAGTAACTCGGGAAACTTACGTTATTTACCAGATATTTCACAGTCGCAATAGCTTTGCAGTATTCTTTTGTCTTATACTGTACGAATCTTACATTCGGATATTTTTCATATTTCTCAATCTGCACCCTGTTATCATCGAAATCCTCAAGTACCCAGATATGGGTATAATCCTGATATTCTTCTTTTTCCAGAAGATACTGAAACAGTGCAAAAGGATTGCAGATCATTCCGCGACCACCAAATGCCTCATAGAGAATGGTCTTATCTCTTAACTGATATTCCTTCACAAACTCCGCATAGCAGGTACGCAGAGGATATTTCTCACGGCATTCCCGAATACGTTCTTCGTTCTTCATATAAAAGGTCTCTATTCCCATGACACGATTGAACAGATTATTCCATTCCTTCACAGCCTTCTCAATAGCAAAGTCCTCGGATTTCCAGATTGCATTTCTGGACATTTCTCTGCGCAGTTCTTCATCATGTGCAAGCTTCAGCATGGCCTCTGTAAATTTCTTTGTGTCAAATGCCTCCGGCAGATATCCCGTCTTTCCGTCATCAATAATCAGATCCATGGCACCTGTATGGAACGCAATGACCGGAAGTCCGAATTCAAAAGCTTCCATGATAACCATCGGCCATCCTTCCCATCTGGACGGAAGAAGGAAAATGGAAGAACTCAGATAATATTTCTCCGGTTCGTTTGTATAACCGACAAAATTCACTCTGTCCTCGATTCCACGTCTTTTGGCATCTGCCACGATCTGATTCCAGAGATCACCGGCTCCGATAATGTCTAACTGCCACTCATCATCCTGTTTACAGAACTCCTCAAAGGATTCCATCATCAGATCAAGACCTTTGGCATATACAAACCGGGTAGCCATAAGAAAGTGCCTGGATTTCGGGTCACATTTACGCTCGCTGACAAAGCTTCGCGGATTGATCTTGACTTCTGTGTCAATATCAAGAAATTTCTTATAGTCTCTCTGATCATATTCACTGAGGACAATATATCTGTCCAGCTTCGGCAGGTACTCCTGAAGCAGACATTCCTGTTTCCAGAATACTACATTCGGCACATCCAGATATCCCGCATAGCAGTTATGCTGCCAGCCGATCGTCTTTGCCTTCAAATCAGGCGCAAGCATTCCAAGTCTCAGGCTCAGGGATGCTGTTGTGATAATAATATCATAGTCCTGTTCATTTAAATATTCTACCCACTTTTCCCTCGTCTTTTTCGGGAAAATCGCATCTGCCAGAATATCATTGTATTTCTCTTTATTAAAGATTCCATACTTTGCATTCAGCTTTCTCACCAGATAGCGCAAAAAGAAGGCAGGTGTATGATGGCGGTTGACAAATTCGTTATTATCAATAAAATCAACTTTAATATCCTCGCTCATATGGTACATATTGCGGTCTTCTTTAAATCTGTCCTGATATACCATGATCGTTACATCATGCTCTTTTACAAGTTCATTCGCAAGGAGTGTGACAACTCGCTTAGTTCCGCCAAGATCAAAAATCTTGGTACACCAAATACATATTTTCATTTATCTCTCTTCTCCTGTTATGACTTTACTCTGTAATCAAAATCCTATCGCTGCAGGCGATTTTCAATGGATTTGGACTCGTAACTGTGAAAGTACTGAACAGTTACGTAATATTAAAGTAATCCAGTACACGCTGACAGTAATTATCACATACATTATGCGTTTTCGCCCTTACAGCCGCACGCTGTTCTGTGTATTTATCATTATCATTCTTAATATCCAGGATAAAGTTCTCAAAATCCTGCATATTGTACATATGTTCACCCGGCATATATTCCAGCGGATCATCAAATACCCAGCCTCTGGATTCTGTATAGGCTTCATAATCATCCAGTGTGAAGCCCAGAGGCCTGTCCAGAAGCAGATAATCAATGGCAACAGACGAATAATCAGAAACCAGTGCATCTGAGCAGTTGATAAACTCATAAAGCTGCAGTCCGTTATCGGCAAGATCTTTATTCTCCAGGTAAACAATGTTTGTAAGAACATTCTCTCCGAAATCATACGGAATCTGAAGATAATGCTTCTTGATCACGATCAGAATATGATTTTCCTTACAGAAATTATTCAGCTCCAGAAGCTTATCCGCGTCATCAATGATAGGGATATTAAACTCGTTATTTAAGGTTTCCTCATTGAGGCGCTCGCTGGATGCATGTCTGTAGGTCGGCATCCACAGAATCAGCTTTTCACTGTCTGTCTCCTTCAGAAGCTTCTCTTTATATTCATCTGCACGGTCACTGCCCTTAAGCATCATGTCATAACGCGGATATCCAAAGGACAGCAGCTTTTTGGAGGTACATCCAAAGAATTCCATCTTTGTCTTAATAAAAATATCCCCCGGTACCAGACAGTAGTCAAAAAATACCTTACGGCCATTCTTGTTTGCCTTGTATCCACAGCCATGCCACAGATCAATAAAAAGCTGATTTCTTCTGGACATTCCAATCCAGTTAAATGCCTGGGTATAGAAAATATATTTAGATGTCAGGGCATATCTGTATGCTTCTGCCCTTCGGATCGTAGAACCCTTCTTAAAATTACGTATGAATTTTACATTCTCCACTGCATATTCCCTGTACTTCTCAGGTTCATGAACAAGCCATACGATCTCGTATTTCTTATTATATCCGTTAGCGATCAGATAATCAAATAATGCACGCCCGTTATCTGTAAAATCATCATTTGTTTCAAACAGCATTCGATTTTCAACAAGTGCAGGAGGAAACTTCTTCATTCTTTTGATCTTACTTTTATCATACAGACCATATGTCACAGTTGCCAAGCCTTCCTGCAGCATTGCTTTTCTGCCCTTTTGAATCCTGACTTTATTTATCTTCTTTAAAGACTTTTTCATCTTCCTGTATTTCTTTTTAATTCTTTTTTTCATACACGCACCCCTAAAATCCTTTTAATTTCTCGCGAAGCATAGTTGAAGATGTATCTTTGGTATATGGCAGAAATACAAGTCTGGCTCCCAGCTTTTCCATCTCTTTTCCTGTCTTTTCCCAGCGCTCATTGCCTTTCCAGTCATCTCCGATATATATCTCATTAAAATGAAGCTTTTCCCATATTTCTTTCTTGTCAAGCGTTGTAGTGACGACCACTTCATCCACATATTTAATTGCACGTACGATCTCCACTCTCTCGTTCAGCGGAACGATCGGTCTTTTATGCTTGTATGCTTCTACCAGATCATCAGCATTCACACCAACGATCAGATAATCACAATGTCTCTTCGCATTTTTGATAAGGTTCAGATGGCCAATATGAAACATATCAAAAGTTCCCTGTGTATACCCTATTACTTTCTCCATAGTCTTCTCCCTGTTCTATTTGGTCAAAAAATATTCTGACCCTGATATCATTTTATATTTATAATTGTAAATAATCTGCAAGCCTTTTGCAATAATTTTCCGTTTTATTATGCATCTGCAAAAGCATCCGTGCACGCTCCTGTCTGAAATCATCAGTTCCGTCTGAGAGATTTTTCAGATATTTTATCATATCCCCGGCATTATAAATCTTTTCTCCCGGCATATATTCCAGCGGATTTTCAAATACAAAGCCTCTCTTCTCTCTGTATATATCATAATCCGCAAGCACATACCCCAACGGTCTGTCCAGAAGCAGGTAATCCACTGCAACTGATGAATAATCCGAAATCAGACCATCTGCAATGCCTATCAGTTCATATAACTTAATCTGTTTCCTCTCCAGAAGTTCCTCTGTAATATATCGGATGTTTTTGAATTTCTCTGTATCCTGATTCCATCCTGTCTGAAGCGGATGTTTTTTTATGATCAACAGCATTTCCCATTCTTCAAGATATTGGTCTATCTGTTTCAGTTCTTCATCATTATTTATAGATGGAAGCTGGCACGGAAGTTCTATCTCATTCTCCGCACATCCCCCGAGATCACTCTTTCTGAATGTCGGCATCCATAATACTGCCTTTCTGCCTCTCCATCCAAAAAGCTTCTCCAGTATCTCCCTGCTGCTCATAGACGGATGCAGCATCCAGTCATATCTGGGATATCCCAGCATCGGTAATCTGTCCGCTTCACAATTCCAGAGCCTGGATTTCGTTTCTACGAATACAGGTCCAGGAACAAGCGCATAGTCGAAATCCGGCCCGTTACTGCACTTTTTCTTTCCGCGCTCCGCATCTTTATATCCACAGCCATGCCAGAGATTGACAACTATCTGCCCCCTGCATCTGTATCGGTTCAGCCCTGCACTGTTATGAGAATAAAAGAAATATCCAGCCGTAGCACCGTAATAAAATGCCATCAGACTGCTCCATCCATACCTGTTCTCCGCTGTCACAAACTTAACGTTTGGGATTTTTATATCTCTGAATTTTTCTTTCCTGGAAACCAGCCAGATAATCTCATATTTTTTATTATATCCATTCCTGATCAGATAATCATAAAAAGCTTCCGGATTATCTGTACAATCCATCATTTCCCTGTTCTTAAATACCAGTCTGTTCTTTTTTACTTTTCCAAAACGCCGAGCCAGTTTTCCTGCCACCTGCATTTCCAGTTTAACCGCCATACGACTCATATAGTGCAGGAGCATTCCTGAAAATCCCAGCTCCTCTGTATACTTTTTTACTGCATCCTTCGTCATATATGCCTCCTGCATTTTTAACGTTCAAAAGCTGATTTCTCAGGCAGAATACACTCAAAGGATTCCATAATCCTTTTTTTCTGCTGTTCAAAATCGCCTATATTATCCGTATCATTGATGCACAGCATCCTGCACTGCTGATTTCTGAGCGTATCATGTATCTGTTTATCATGCAGGCCGACCGTCAGGAATCTTCCTGTCTTCGGTGACTGGGGAACATATCTTCCTTCCATATACTGCCAGTATTTCATCACATACTGATTTACATCTGCGGCAGAACGAAATCTCGTTCTGCACACCCGGTCAAGCACTTCTCCCTCTTCCTTCCATACCTGTTCGAAAGTACTCTTCAGAAAAGAGCTCGAAATATGTGAATATTTAAAACTGGAAAATTCCTGATACGGAAGCATCAGAAGGTTTCGAAGCACCATTGTTCCATATATCGGGTGAAACCATTTTCTCCATTGTCTGCGGATCACCTGCCGCTTTGAATAATGCATATTTACAAGAGCTGCATCATTCATCAGAATAGAAGCGAACGGATTATTGATATCATCCTGCACCAGAGCAGTCTCTATACAATAATCCCTGGGAAGTCCTTTTATAAAAAAATCTTCAAGCTTCATGGAATTAATGATAAAAGTATCATCATTAAAATATACAAACTGCTCGGAAAGCCCTCTGATCCTGTGCATGTTCAGTTCTATGGGGTGGCTGCTGAATGTAGGAAGATATTCTTTCGGAATATAATCTTCATGCTTTACAATTGTCAGCTTCGGATGATCTGTATTCAGCCAGACAGGGACATGCCCCCAGGTCACGAAATAGATATGATTCACCCAGGGTGTAAATTTCTCAACTCCACGAAACCAGTACTGCAGATTTTCCCAGTCACGGAAGCGGCTGTCCTGTAGACAGTCATCCGTAATCCCCAGATATTCATTTCTCTGTTTTATCCAGGCAGGATCCGAACCGTTCACCCAGGGTAATACAAAATCAATTTTATTCATTATTATTCCCTCTGTTCTGATATAGCTGTTTCAGACCTTTGGCCTCTGTCTCAATATTAAAATGTGCATCCTCCAGCTTCTTCCTTATCACTTCCGGCTCCTCCCGGCACAGACCGCTCATCTCTATGGTTCTCTCTGCCCATTCCCTGTCATTCTGTTTAAGCGACAGACGGCAGACTCTCTCCGGAAATACAACAGCTTCCTCTGATACTGTATCTGACATTACACAGGCAAGACCATTTGCCTGTGCCTCGATCAGTGCAAACGGAACCCCCTCAAAAACAGACGGAAACAGAAAAACATCCATCGCAGATAAGTATCTGCGGATATTCTCCTGTTTGCCGGCAAAGTATACTCTGTTTTCAAGTCCCTCTTTTTCTGCTTTCTCTTTTATCTGTGTGTAGAGTCCCTCTTTTGGTCCCACCATACACAGCACTGCATTCCCGTCTTCAGAAGATATCTGCCGGAAAATATCAATCATCCTGTCATGATTTTTAGGTATGTCAAATCTTCCAACATGACCGATCACGGTCTTATTTTCCCAGCCCATCTCCCTGCGCAGTGATTCCCGGTCTTCAGCCGAGAAACGAAATCTGTCTGCCGAAATAGCATTATTGATCAGAACTACCTGTCCACTCTGAAATGCCCTGTTTCCAAACAGCCATCTGCCTGCCATTTCTCCGCAGGCCACCTGATCTGTAGCATATTTTGCAATCTTCGGCCGGTTCCACCAGTCCATCAGCTTTCTGATAAAGCCCGGGCAGGAGGAACTGTGGCTATGTGCGATCACTCTCGGAACCTTCATCCTGTGAGCAACACGCAACGGAACAATATTGGCTGCCGAAAGCATATTTACATGGACAGCATCGTAGTCTGTTTCCTTTAATATTTTCTTTAATGCTCTGATATAACCTCTGTAATTCTTCTTTACATTCGGAATATAATAAATCCTTCCGCCCAGCCTTTTAATTTCTTCTTCATATGCAATTTTTTCATACATACACACAAAGTCAAACTGTACATCCATATGAACCAGAACTCTGTAATAATTCATTACAAATGCTTCCAGGCCTCCGGCCACATTTCCCATTCCAATCTGAAGTATCTTCATCACATGCTCCCTTATCTGCCGGCATTTTCCTGTCGTTCATAATACCGATTCAGTCTGCTCTGAATCCGTTTTATCAGCTTCTCATATCCGCTGATCCACTTCATAAAATCAAGACAATAGCTGATTCCAAGAGAAATAACCAGAACCACAAGCGGAATCAGCCAGATATTCTTAAATGCAAATACATATTCTCCAAGCCAGTCTCTCACAAATGTATGTACCAGCCAGATATTCATGGAATGTCTGCCCAGATATTGCAGAAATACCGAAAGCGGAAGAAATCTGAACAGATACTCTACGCAGAATACGATCACAAGAAACGGAACTGCCGCATATCTGAACTCCCAGAAAACTTTTATATTTATTTTATGATATAAAAAGAAACCTGCACACAACAGGAATACCAGACTCATAAACTTGAGTTTTTTCCATCTGCATTCATGAAATTTCCGAAAAAAATTATATTTACAGCACAACATTCCAATCACAAAGATCATGAGAAATGAATATGGTCTGGAGCCACCCGGAAATCCCATTTTGGTCACCCGTGGGAATAGAAAAACAATTAATATACAGAATATACCTCCGAATTTCCCGATCATGCTGTCCAGCAGCGGAAGCAGGATGATAAAGACAAGTGCCGCGCTCATATACCACCATGCTCCGTTCAGGCTTTCCGTTCCCATTAACTTAGATATACCCAGAATATCTGCAATCACTGCAAAAGCTTTCTCTTCAAAAGTTTCTCCAAATCTGCCAAAATTCACACATTTCAGTCCAAAAGCAACAAGATAAAATGTCACTGCCGTAAACCAGTAACCTGACATTGTAGAAAGTATGTGACCTGATATCCATACGGAAATCATCCGGTTATCTTTCCGTCCTTCCTTTTTGCCTGAATATCCGTACATCAGTCCATATCCGGATACAAAAGCAAACAATGCCACGCAGATTTTAAAGCCTTCTGCAACAGCAACTACCTGCCCGGTCGACAGCCCACAGAGATCCACCTGATATTTCTCAATTCTTTCTGCAAGCCGATAGCAGTGATGAAAAATCATCATTAACACTGCAAGCCCCTTCAATGCTGATGAATCTTCTTTTCTTAATCCATTTGGCATAGATTCCTCCGAAACTTCTTCCTTATATTCGCATATCAGCGCACTAATTTGTCATCTTCTCATATTGTTCAGAAATCGTATCAATATCTCCGTATGCGATTAGCTTTCCCTTCTCAAGAATCATCGCTTTGTTACAGATCCTCTGTACCTGTGCCAGAGAATGGGAAACAAACAATACTGTCACACCTGAATCAAACATACTGAGTACCTTCTTTTCACTCTTCTTGCGGAACTTGGCATCACCGACAGACAATACCTCATCAAGGATCAGGATTTTCGGAGAAACTACAGTTGCGATAGAGAATCCAAGTCTGGACTTCATACCTGAAGAATAATTCTTGATCGGCACATCAATAAACTCCTTCAATTCTGAGAACTTCACGATCTCATCATATTTTTCATCAATAAATTCTTTTGTATATCCAAGCATTGCTCCATAAAGATAAATATTCTCTTTTCCTGTATACTGTGGGTCAAAGCCTGCTCCGAGTTCCAGAAGCGGAACCATTTTCCCATGCTTGGTAACGGTTCCCTCCGTTGGCTTGAAAACTCCTGCGATAACCTTCAGAAGAGTACTTTTTCCCGCACCATTCAGTCCCAGAATGCCTACTCTGTCTCCCTTTTCGACCGTAAAGCTTACATTCTGTAATGCCCAGAACTCATTATATTTGATTTCTTTTTTAATAGACTTGATAATGTAATCCTTCAGGCTGTCTACCTTCTCTTTACTCAGATTAAATTTCATACTGACATTATCAACAATAATCGCCGGTTGTTTGCTCATCTTCTCTCCTTATTTCTCAGTCAGGCGGATAAAAACATCCGCTTTGCTGCATTCCATCTCTTCTTCACTCAAATATAAAGAATAAAATCATCCTGTTTCTTTTTGAAGCAAAGTAATCCGACCAACATTACCGCAACAGAAAAGGCAAGTGCATATTCAAAATAATGGATATTCATCATCTGCCCAAAAACTGAACATCTGAAAATATCAATCACACAGTACAAAGGGTTATATTTCAGTATCCAAGCCCATCCACTCTTTAACAGCTTTGTCGGATAATAGAAAATTGCGCATGTGTACATGACCATCATAAGTGCTACGGACCAGAGGTATTCCATATCTCTGAAAAATACACCTATCGTTGCAAGGATCATCCCACATCCATATGACATAAACAGGATCAGTATCAGTGCAACCGGTGCCTGCAGCAGGTAAATCGTAGGTCTGACACCAAGTACAATACTTACCAGTGCCAGCACGATTAGCGAAATCAGGAAGATCACATAATTAAAAAGTACACTGGATAACGGATACAGATATTTCGGTACGTATACTTTTTTTATCATTGCCGAGTTCTGTCTGATAGATTTCAGTGCCGCCTTCGTAGACTGTGAATAGAAGCTGTACAGAAGTCGTCCGCTCAGTATATATACCGGAAAGGTACGGTCTGTATTTCCATACAAAGTACCAAATACAATGGTAAGCACGATCATTGTAAGCAGCGGCTCCAGCATAGACCATACAATTCCCAGATAAGAACGTCTGTATTTCAGCTTAATTCCTTTCTTTACCAGTTCCGACAGAAGAAACCGATACTGCAAAAAATTATCAACGTATTTTTTCATATTCTCTCCATCGTTTTTATTTTATTTCCATTTCGGCTGCTTTTATACAAAACAAGCCATCTTGTACTGTAGCACATTCTCCTCAGTCTTGCAACTGATATCCGGATTTTTACATGATTTTATCTGCCATACATAAAAATCCCCGACCCTCCATACTTACTGTATAACCCAAAAGGCCGGGGATTTCAATATTTACTTATTTTCAGAAAGAACCACTGGAACCTCCGTGTGTTCCACCGGAAGAACTTGTATGTGTACTGCTTCCGCCGGAATCTTCATCTTTAGGTTTCGCCGTACGTGTTACGTTATGATATAGAAATGTATCGCGGCTTCTGTTAATATGAAGGCTTCTCTCTTCCATATAATCGGCTGCATCCGGCTTCATCTGAACGGTTTTCATTCCTCTTCTCATCACCAGAGATATGACTAACGCAATGGCAAAACCAATCACAAGTGCGATAAGAAACGAGATACCAAAGGATACGTCTTCCTCCGGCAGATTTCCGACATCATAAGGTTCCCCCTCCTGTGCCTGGATGATATAGCTCTCACACAGATCCGCAAACTGCATAAAACCCTCGTAATAATCTCCATCAGAAAAATACGGTACAATATTATCTGTAATATATTCCTGTCCCGCATCAGTAAAAATGCTGATAGCCTCTCCACAGGTAGATATCGCCCATTTACGTTCAGACATGGTCAGCATAAAGAGAATCCCGCTTTTGTCATCTCCCATCCCGTATTCATTATAATCATAGAAATCATCTGCATAGTCAGTCGGATCCATACCATCTATGCTCTCCTCTATGTCAACTACAACATCACAGTCATAATCTTCACTGATCTGATCCAGTCTCGCTTCCAGTTCTTCTTCCTGTTCATCATCCAGCAGATCTGCAAAATCTGCCAGTCTTTCCGTATGAATATCCTCTGATGCATAAACCTTCTCAGAAAATATCCTGTCTCCAAAACCTGTGATTCCGGATACAGCAAGGGTGGAAACCAGAAACACAGGTATGATCTTTCTCTTTAACATTCTTCGTCCTCCCTAAAAAAACAGCATTTCCAAAAGATAAGCCAGCACCGTAAAGCCTGCAGTCAGTCCGACCAGCCACTTCAGGTAAATCTTCTCATCTATCGGCAAATCTCCGGTCATCTTTCCGGTCTGTCCATTCATGGCGAATATGTATTTCTTATTTTTCCAGGTTGTATTCAGGATCCATACCGGATAAAGCGCATACTGTGATCTGCCGCCTGACATCGTCACATTAGTGTTCTCGGGCACTACTGTTGTATATCCCGTTACCGTGTCTGCCAGCACCTGTTCCGCACTCTGCTTCATACGGGCATGAGCTCTCTCAATACTCTGCTCTGCACTGACATCATACTTATCTGCCAGATATCCTGAGAGATATGCCGTCTGAAAATCCGCAGCCTCTGCAATATGAAACGGTTCAATAGATTCCATAAGGTCATCCGGCATTTTCTCTGAACCATCTACAGGTACAGCAGCAAATGACATATCGCCGCTTCTGTCAACGGAATAATAACTGGTTTCTGTATAATCATAGTCAGCATCACTCCACGTTCTCACTTTTGTAGCTTTGTAACGCACATCTGCATCAACATCCGCATCAAAAAGCCAGAACGGAACATATAAGCCTTTAATCTCATCTATATGATTTTCCTTACGGAATGCTTTCGGCAAAAGACGTCTCCCTTTAATGTGCTTATAGTATGCCTCTTTTGCCGCTTTCTTGTCCAGCTTAAACGGAATGATCAGATCCGGTCGGAGTTCCCCTTTGAATTTTTCTGTCATAATTACAGGATTTCCGCAGTACGGGCAGTTAGATGCACCCGTGGTTTCATCTGCAATGATCTCACCGCCGCAGGACTGACAAGTATAGACATTCATTCCATCAGTCTCACCTTCCTGCCATTCTCCGCCGGCATCTG
>CAVCYJ010000058.1:0-14903 GCA_963605995.1 Holdemanella biformis
TCCAGATTCTGGCATCATTTCCTGTATGATCTTGGTGTAGTAAACACACCGGAACCATATGCAAAACGTTCCATCCAGGGACTGATCCTCGGACCGGACGGCGATAAGATGAGCAAATCCAAAGGAAATGTAGTTGATCCGCTGGATATCGTAGAAGAATATGGTGCAGATACCCTCCGTACTTATGTACTGTTCATGGGTGACTACGGTGCAGCAACTCCATGGAGCGACAGCTCTGTAAAAGGCTGCAAGAAGTTCCTTGACCGTGTTGCGGGCCTGACCGATATTCTTTCTGAAGAATCTGTATCTGATGAGCTGGAGATGAAACTCCACCGTACCATCAAGAAGGTTTCTTCTGATATCGAGAACCTGAAATTCAACACAGCGATCGCCAGCCTGATGGCACTCCTCAACGAGATCACTGCAGAGGGACACTTAAGCAAAGATGACCTTACCATCTTCATCAAGCTTCTCAGCCCGTTTGCTCCGCATATCTGCGAGGAAATCTGGGAATTTATCGGAGGCGAAGGCTTACTGGCAGTTTCTAAATGGCCGGAATACGATGAAGGCAAGACAATTGCCAAGACAGTTGAGATCGGTGTACAGGTAAACGGTAAAGTAAGAGGAACCATCGTGATCCCGAACGGATGCGAAAAAGAAAAAGCATTCGAGATCGCCAAGGCAGATGAGAGAGTTGCATCCTTCCTGGAAGGCAAGAACCTCATCAAAGAAATCTATGTACCAAACAAGATCGTAAACTTTGTTGCGAAATAACTGATTATATTCGATAAATAAATCAGGAAACAATGAAATAGAAACAGCAAAAAGAGGACTGACAGTAATTTTTCTGGATAGTCCTCTTTTTGCTATATGAAGCATTAATGAAAGGAGACACATCATGAAGAGAACAGGATTTCTCACCTTCTTGCAGTTTATTTGTGGAATGCTTGCTATTTATGGGATTTATATAACTGCCAGTGATTATATTGAACTGAAAACTCATCCGGAATGGAGTACTCCTGCTTATTATAGTCTTATTGAAATGGGCATTTTTGTTTTGATAGCTGTATTATTTGCTGGTGTTGTGCAGTGGTTGAAAAAAAGATGATGCTTGCAGAGATGATGAGTTTATTGTAGTATTATAAGTAATAAATCGAAAGGATTCGACATTATTCGATATAAAATTATGATGAACGATCAGATGAGAAATGCAATAGAGAATTTAAAAACAGCCTGCACAGAGGAAAGTCTCTGGCAGGCAATTGTGATATTTCAGGATTATCCCTTTTATACAGCATCCGGACTTCCTTTTCATTACACACTGAAAAAAGGACGAAACGGAGAACTGACCAGAGAACTCTGGGTAAACCGAAGGGAAAACAGCAAGAGTCTCTCATGGAGCAGTGTAGCTCTGGCTTTTGCATACGCAAAACAGAACATGGAAGAAGAAATCCCGGGACCCAAGAAACTTGGAAATATCCGCGGGATTTCCTACATATATGCTATTTTCTGGAAACTGGAACTGATAAAAGTTCCGGATGCGATAGCAGAAAAAATGACAGGGCGAAATTTATAACACTTTGGTCGTCCACTTGCTGCAGTCCCACACCTGGGAAACTACATCACGGTAAAACTCCGGCTCATGGCAGATCAGGAGGATGCTTCCCTTATATTCGATCAGTGCCTGTTTCAGAGCTTCCTTTGCATCCACATCCAGGTGGTTGGTAGGCTCGTCCAGAAGCAGGATATTTGTCTCTTTGTTTACCAGTTTACACAGACGCACTTTTGCCTGCTCCCCACCACTTAATACACGTACCTGACTTTCAATATGCTTGGTAGTAAGACCACATTTTGCAAGCGCAGACCGCACCTCATACTGAGTATAAGACGGAAACTCCGCCCAGATCTCATCAATACAGGTAGTCTTATTATCACCCTTCACTTCCTGCTCAAAATAACCGATCTGAAGATTTTCCCCAAGCTCACAGGAACCCTTCAGAGACGGGATCAGACCCAGAATACTCTTCAGCAGAGTAGTCTTACCGATACCATTTGCTCCGACCAGCGCAATTTTATTTCCTCTTTCCATAGAAAGAGTGACAGGTTTGGATAACGGTTCATTATAACCAATAACCAGGTCCTTTGTCTCAAAAATATATTTCCCCGGCGTACGTCCGTATTTAAAATGAAACTCCGGCTTCGGTTTCTCTGCAGCAAGCTCGATCACATCCATCTTATCCAGCTTCTTCTGTCTGGACATAGCCATATTTCTGGTGGAAACCCTCGCCTTATTTCTGGCAACAAAATCCTTCAGCTCACTGATTTCCTGCTGCTGGCGTCTGTAAGCAGCTTCAAGCTGAGCTTTCTTTACCTCATATACTTCCTGAAAATGGTCATAATCCCCGACATAACGGTTCAGTTCCTGATTCTCCATATGATAAACCAGATTGATAACAGAGTTCAGAAACGGAATATCATGGGAGATAAGGATAAATGCATTCTCATAATCCAGCAGATAACGTTTCAGCCACTCGATATGCTCTTCATCCAGATAATTGGTAGGCTCGTCCAGAAGCAGGATATCCGGTTTTTCCAGAAGAAGCTTGCCAAGCAAAACCTTAGTCCTCTGACCGCCGCTCAGATCCGTAACATCACGCTCCAGTCCGATATCCAGCAGCCCCAGCGCTCTGGCAACCTCCTCCACCTTTGCATCGATCACATAGAAATCATGCATGGTAAGCGTATCCTGGATCGTACCCAGTTCCTCCATCAGAGTATCCATTTCTTCAGGAGAAGTGCTGCCAAGAAAATCACAGATCTCATTCATTCGTTCTTCCATCTCAAAAAGATAAGAAAACGCAGATTTCAGCACATCACGGATCGACATCCCCTGAGAAAGAACCGAATGCTGATCCAGATAACCAACCCGGACATTTTTGGCCCATTCAATCTTTCCCTCATCCGGCATCAGCTTACCTGTAACAATATTAAAGAAAGTAGATTTACCCTCCCCATTCGCACCGACCAGCCCGATATGCTCGCCCTTTAACAGACGAAACGACACATCATTAAAAATCGCCCGGTCTCCAAAACCATGTGTCAGATGTTCAACATTTAAAATACTCATAAAAAAGAAATTCTCCTTTGATTGTCTGTAATATTTGTTCTGCAGTTTATCAGAAAGCGTTTGTACTCCTCCTGATACAGGCAAGTCTCCACCCACTGCGTATTGCCTTTTGTAATGAAAACAGGGAGTTTACGTGATTTGGTTAAACCTCGGTAACACCCTTTAATGACGGCTCAGCCATGAGAGAGTAGTTCGTATAATAAACCACAAATCCCGGCTTCGCCCCTGCGGGCTTTTTCACCTGCTTCTTCTGGATATAATCAATCTCCACCTTCGGGGCAGTACGTCCCTTGGAATAATACGCGGCAAGCTGACCTGCAATCTCAAAAATATGATCCGGCAGCTTTCCGTCCCTGGACTTCACCACAACATGAGAACCGGCCATCTTCTTGGCATGAAACCACCAGTCATTTCCTGTCGCAAACTTAAAGGTAAGCTCATCATTCTGAAAATTATTCTTTCCGACATAAATATCAAACCCGTCCTCTGTCACATAATGGAACGGCTTCGACTTACTCTGCGCCTTCTGGCCCTTTTTCCTGTCATAATGCTTCTTAATATAGCCATATTCCATCAGTTCTTCCTTGATCTGCGCCAGATCACTCTCAGCCAGGGCAATATCCAGCGCATTGGAAACAGACTCCAGATGCTCAATCTCACTGCGGGTATCTGCAATCTGCTCAGTCAGAGCCTCCTCTGTACGCTTCAGCTTCCCATACTTATCAAAATACTTCTTAGAATTCTCTGCCGGAGTCATCGTAGGATCAAGAGGAATCGTAATCTCCTCATTCGTATAATAATTCAATGCCTGAAACGACTTACATCCATCCTCCAGCCCATATCCATAAGTATTGATCAGCTCGCCGTAAACTTTATACTTATCCTTCTTTGCGGTATCCTTCATCTGCTTCTCCTGCAGAACAAGTTTCTTACGGTTACGCTCCAGCGCAGTCTGCACGATCCTTCTCAGATCCGAAGACTTCTGATGAATACGTGTCAGCGTATTCTTTGTCGCATAATAAGACTCCAGCATCTCAGAAACACTGCCAAATTCCACGGAATGATACTCCGGTCCATACTGCTGGAAAGGAAACACCCCGTACTCCACAGGCTCATCCCCGCGGTAAACAATATTCGGTGTAAAATCCCCCTCCACAACCTGATCCATCAGCCTGCGGAACGTATGATACAGATGCACCCTCGCTGTCTCATCCAGAGACTGCGCCGCATCACTTCCGTCGATCGAAGCCCGGAAACAAACCTCCTCCGCAACAACAGGACTGATCCCTGTAAGAGAAGAATATACAGCCCTGGAAATATTGCAGGGCTTACTGCAGACTGTTTCAACAAACACATCCTCACTCATAGTCAGCGGATCCAGCTTATCCTGCGTCTTCGGAATAAAATACTCCCTGCCCGGAAGCACCTCCCGGACAGAACTCATATGAGAGGAAACGTGCTTGATACTGTCCAGGATCATATTCTTATCATCACAGAAAATAATATTACTGTGCTTACCCATCAGCTCCATGATCAGCACCTTCTTACAGAGATCCCCCAGCTCATTCAGATGCTCCAGCTCAAACATCACCACACGCTCCAGCCCCGGCTGCCTGATATCCGAAATCCTCGCACTTCCAATATGCTTACGCAATAACATACAGAAATTCGGAGCAGTCATAGGACTCGGCTTATTCTTAGAAGTAAAATAAATCAGCGGAAGAGAAGCACTGGCCGAAAGCAGCAGCCTGCACTGCCCGTTCGCCCCCTTCCCCGTGATCAAAAGTTCATCCGCCTCCGGCTGCGCGATCTTATTAAACCGCCCGCCATCTAAATTCATATGCAGCTCCCTCACCATAGCCGCAATCGTAATACCATCAAAAGCCATATAAAAACACTCCTTTAGCCATAAAATACATAGTAACTCTTTTAACGATCAATACCCGATGTGCCAACGAACGATACCAAAGACACTGCAGCTAACCCAGCCCATCAGAGCATCAAACCCTACGTCAGAAAGGCGAAGCTCTTTCTGACAAACAAACTATAGTAATCCTCGTAAACAATGCATTCAAGAGGCTTGCCATAAACTCTAACCACTGCCAATACACAGCAGGATAAAATAAATAGTCTGGGGCGCATTTGCAGGGAGCGTAGTAACTCTTAGGCTTCGGGGATTTGCTGTTTTTTTCATGCCTTTAGCAAATTTCCGAAGCCTTAGAGTTATTAGCCCCCGAAACCGCGCCCCAGACTATTTATTTTATCCTGCGTCCCTATTCCCCCAAAAGTATACCACACAATTCCCATCCCCATCAACGAAAAAATGTTTGACTACAATTCTATAATGACTTATAATAAATCCGTATGTAAACATACTCCGACACCAAAAAGACAGACAAAGAGAGAAAAACTATGATAAAAAGCATGACTGGTTTCGGCCGGGCAGAAGTCGTGACCAACGAAAGAAAAATAACCATCGAATTAAAATCTGTCAACCACAGGTATCTGGATCTCAGTATAAAAATGCCCAGAAAACTGAACTTCCTGGAAGGCGCCGTCAGAAACCTGATGAAAACCTATATCCAGCGAGGCAAAGTTGATGTATATATCACATACGAAGACTACACCATGAACAACGGAGCTCTCAAATACAACAAAGAACTCGCATCCGAATACATCACCTGTCTGAAACAGATGCAGCAGGATTTCGACCTTGATTATGATATCAAAGTCAGCACCCTTTCACGCTATCCGGAAATACTTGTCATGGAAGAACAGTCTGTTGATGAGAATGAACTCTGGGGATTCATCGAACCACCGCTTCGCGAAGCGTGCGGGAAATTCGTTCAGGCAAGAATACAGGAAGGCAGAAACCTCGAGAAAGACCTCATAGAGAAACTCGACGGCCTCGAAGAAAAAGTATTACACGTAGAAGCCCGCTCTCCTGAGGTAGTAAATGCCTACAGGACCAAACTGGAAGCAAAAGTGACCGAACTTCTCGAAGATACCCAGATTGACGATAATAGGATCGCAGCAGAAGTTATTCTGTTTTCGGACAAGATCTGCAATGACGAAGAGACCGTACGTCTCCACAGCCATATCAAAAACATGAAAAAAATGCTCACAACAGAGCAGAATGGCATCGGACGCAAGCTCGACTTCATGGCACAGGAGATGAACAGAGAAGCAAACACGATCCTGTCCAAATCCAGTGACCTTGAGATTTCCAACATAGCGATCGATCTCAAGACAGAAATAGAGAAAGTCAGAGAGCAGATCCAGAACGTAGAATAGAGGATACAGACCGTGGCAAAGCTTATAAATATCGGTTTTGGAAATGTAGTCAATTCACAGAAGATCGTGGCAGTGGTAAGCCCTGATGCCGCACCCGTCAAACGAATGGTGCAGAGTGTCAGAGGAACCCGGTCACTGATCGATGCAACTCAGGGACGCAAAACAAAAGCAGTGATCATCACAAGTGATGATTATCTGGTGCTCAGCGCACTCCAGCCAGAGACGATTGCCCGGAGATTTGCAGAAATATATGAGAATGAGGATAAGGGAGAGAAACATGAATAAAGGAATTTTAGTAGTGTTTTCAGGATTTTCCGGAGCAGGAAAAGGCACAGTAATAAAACGTCTCATGGAGAAATATGACAATTATGCCTTATCAATCTCCGCAACTACCAGAGCTCCGCGCCCCGGTGAAGAGGATGGCAGAGAATACTTCTTCCGCACACAGGACGAATTCGAAAAGCTGATCAGAGAAGATGCCCTGCTTGAATATGCGCGATATGTTGAAAATTATTACGGAACCCCGCGTTCTTACGTGGAAGAACAGCTCCAGGCAGGCAGAAACGTGATTCTGGAGATTGAGATCCAGGGGGCTATGAAAATCAAAGAGAAAATACCGGAAGCACTTCTGATATTTGTAACTCCGCCGACAGTGCAGGAGCTGGAACGCCGCCTCACAGACAGAGGAACGGAGACAGCACAGGTGATCGCAGAAAGACTGGCAAGAGCCGGCGAAGAAGCAAAAGGTATGGATCAGTATGACTATATTCTCGTCAACGATACGGTAGAAGAATGCGTAGATCACCTGCATCAGATTATTGTAAGCGAACATTCCAGAGGATCCAGAAATGCGGAATTTATCGCGGACATTCAGGAGCAGACCAGAGCATTTCAGAAATAATATATGGAAATCATTATCACAGTACTTATGCGGGGAACACCGCTTAAAAGAAAGGAGAAACCATATGATACATCCGTCTTATACAGAATTAATCGAAGCAATCAACGAAAATAGTGAGGACGACGATACAACAATGTCCCTCAACAGCCGTTATTCTCTTGTTATTGCTACAAGTAAACGCGCACGCCAGCTTATCGCAGGTGCAAAACCACTTGTAGATGGCGCGGCAGGCAAGAAACCTCTGGCCATCGCGATTGATGAGCTTTACAAAGGAAAAGTAAAGATCCTTGCTCCGGAAGAGAATGCAGAGGAAGAACAGGCAGCAGAAGAGGTTTCTGAAGAAACAGTTCAGACAGAAACCGCAGAGGAAACTGCAGAAGCATAATTTATGCAACGCAGGTAACACAATAGACGAATAAAAAGGATGTGTCTGGGAATTACAGAAAGTATATTTTCAGACACATTCTCTATGGGAGAATTTATGAAATTATTATTCGTATCATTAGGCTGTGACAAGAACCTTGTTGACTCCGAAGAAATGCTCGGACTTCTCACAGGCAACGGGTTTGAGATCGTAGATGATGAGACAGAGGCAGAGGCAATCGTGGTAAATACCTGCTGTTTTATCAACGATGCAAAGGAAGAGAGCGTAAACACTATTCTTGAGATGGCAGAATACAAAAAAGCCGGAAGCTGTAAAGTTCTCATTGTCACAGGATGTATGGCACAGCGTTACAAAAACGAGATCATTGAGGAGGTACCGGAGGTTGATGCAGTACTTGGAACAACTTCCTACGGCGATATCCTCAAAGCGATCAATGAAGCAATGGAAGGAAAACATTTTGAGGAATTTAAGGATATCGATTATCTTCCGGAGAAACTTGGAAAACGGGTTCTTACAACCGGCGGACATTTCGGATACCTCAAAATCGCAGAAGGCTGTGACAAGCATTGTACCTACTGCATTATTCCGAAACTCCGGGGCAGATTCCGAAGCGTTCCGATGGAACGTCTGTTAGAGCAGGCAGAGGAAATGGCAGAGGAAGGTGTAAAGGAACTGATCCTGGTTGCACAGGAGACAACTGTTTACGGAACCGATATCTATGGCAGAAAATCGCTGCACATTCTTCTCAAAGAGTTATGCAGGATCAAAGGCATCCGCTGGATCCGTGTCCTCTACTGTTATCCGGAGGAAATTTATGACGAACTGATCCGAACCATGAAAGAAGAAAAAAAGATCTGTCATTATCTGGATCTGCCGATTCAGCATGCAAGTGACCGTATCTTAAAGAGGATGGGAAGAAGGACCACGCAGGCAGAACTGGTGGCTATCGTGAATAAACTCCGTCAGGAGATTCCGGATATCGTTCTGCGGACAACCCTGATCTCCGGCTTCCCCGGAGAAACACAGGAAGATCACGAAGAACTGATGAAATTTGTTGATGAGATGGAGTTTGACCGTCTTGGAGTATTCACTTATTCACCGGAAGAAGACACTCCGGCTGCCACCATGCCGGATCAGATCCCTGAAGAAGTAAAAGAAAACCGCAGGGACGAGATCATGGAACTCCAGCAGGAGATTTCCTATGACAGAGGCAATGACCGTATCGGTCAGGAACTGATGGTTATGATCGAGGGAAAAGTGACAGACGAAAGTGCTTATATAGGAAGAACCTACGGAGATGCACCAAAGGTAGATGGTTATATTTTTGTGCAGACAGGAGAGCTCCTTATGACAGGAGATTTTGCAAAGGTACGTGTGACCGGTGCGCTGGAATATGATTTGATAGGAGAGTTGGCAGATGAATACACCGAATAAACTCACAGTAGCCAGAATGATTCTGGTCCCGTTTCTGGTATTGTTTATGCTTACAGGCTGGGGAGACGATGCAAACCGTTATATCTCTCTTGCTATTTTCGTTGCAGCCAGCGTGACCGACTGGCTTGACGGAAAGATTGCCAGAAAATATAATCTTATAACAAATTTTGGAAAATTTATGGATCCGCTTGCAGATAAGCTGCTTGTATGTTCTGCAATGATCTGTTTTATTGAACTGGGTAAACTTCCGGCATGGATTGTTATCATCATCATAGGAAGAGAATTTATCATCAGTGGATTTCGCCTGATCGCGGCCGAAAACGGGGTTGTGATCGCAGCAAATTACTGGGGGAAATTCAAAACAGTCTCCCAGATGATCATGATCATTTTGCTGCTGATCGATCTTGGAGGAGCGTTTGATATTCTGGAGCAGGTATTTATCTGGCTCTCAGTTGCACTCACGGTGATATCTCTGATGACATATATATGGCAGAATAAGAACGTGCTTTCCATGCAGGACTGAGAATAACACGATAGAAATTTATGAGATGCCGGAGCGGATTTTTTTCTGTTCCGGTATTTTGGCATATTCATCCAAAAACACCCTGCGGGACAGCAGGGTATGAACGGAGAATGAAATACAGAAAGGAAGCATAAATATGGTTACAGAATTGATTGCAGTAGGTACTGAAATCTTACTTGGAAATATCGTAAATACCAACAGTGCCTATCTTTCAGAGAAATGCGCAGAGCTTGGACTGGCGGTCTATTACCAGTCTGTAGTCGGGGACAATCCGGAGAGGATGAAGAACGTTATCAAAACAGCCCTGGAGCGTTCAGATGTGATTATTCTCACGGGCGGCCTCGGACCGACAGAAGATGATCTGACAAAGGAGATCACAGCGGAAGTGATGGGATTTCCGCTTGTAGAGGATATCCATACCAGGGAACTCATGGAGGCATATCTGCGGGAATACGAGAAAAATCATCCGCAGCACCGCATCACGAAGAATAATTATAAACAGACAATGGTGCCGGAGGGCTCCCTTGTCCTGGACAATCATAACGGTACAGCCCCCGGACTTATTATGGAGAAGAACGGTAAGACGGCTATCCTGCTCCCGGGGCCGCCAAACGAAATGATACCGATGTTTGAGGAGGCTGTATATCCGTACCTGCGTAAAAATCAGCCGGAGATTATTTATTCCCGTATGGTAAAAATCTGTGGAATAGGTGAAAGCCAGGTGGCAGAAGAAATCCAGGATCTGATAGAAAAACAGAGTAATCCGACCATCGCTCCGTACGCAAAGACGGGAGAGGTACATTTAAGAGTTACTGCAAGGGCGAAAAATGAGAAGAAATGTAAAGAAATGATAAAGCCGGTAGTACGCGAGCTGGAGAAACGTTTTGGCAGCAATGTGTTTGCGACAAAAGAAGAGAAGAGTCTGGAAGAGGCGGTAGTAGATATCCTGAAAGAGAAAAACATGACACTGTCTCTTGCCGAGTCCTGTACAGGCGGAGCGGTAGCTGCCCGGATCGTAAATGTATCCGGAGCTTCTGAGGTACTTATGTGCGGCTATGTAACCTATACAAACCGTGCCAAAAGAGCCTGCCTTGGCGTAAAGAAAAGCACACTCAAAAAAGAAGGGGCAGTCTCTGCAAAATGTGCCAGAGAGATGGCAAAGGGTGGGGCAAAGGCCGCAAAGACAGATGTCTGCCTGTCTGTAACCGGTCTTGCAGGTCCCGGCGGCGGAACAGGGGAGACACCTGTGGGAACTGTATTTATGGGATGTACCTGTGCCGGAAAAACTGCTGTCAGGGAATTTCATTTTACAGGTAATCGAAGCCGTGTCAGAGGACAGGCAGTTGCACAGGCTCTGAACTTTATCAGGGACAGTCTGCTGAAAATGGATAAATAACCGGATACGGGCAAATCCCGGTCTGCCACATTCGTCTGTATGATGAAAGCAGAAAGGGATTTGCCTGTTTCTGATGTATGAGCAGGAGATTTCCGGCTATTGTATCATTTTCATAAGACTGACAACTCTGTCCAGTTTCTTCATTTCTTCCGGGGATTTTCCTGTCTTCAGAACATCAATGATCGCAGAAATCTCGTCTGCACTGAACTTTAATCCTCCCTTTTTTCCCTGAGCAGCTGCATTCATCAGAAAAGGCAGCATATCATTAGCACCTCTGGTACTTCCCTGGGTGGCCAGATTCTGTAGCATATCCAGCTTGGAACGGTTTATGCCTGCAAGCCGGGGATTACTGCGCCAGTCATCATTCATTGGATTCCTCCCTGTTTTGAGTGTCATCAGGCTGGTTCATCAGCTGAAGCATCTGAACCATAGCTATCATATTTACCATCTGATCTAATTTATTCCTGCTGGAACCATAGCAGAATCCGCGGATTTCATTGATCATATCCACAGGATCCCGGGCTGGTACGCTCATGGCGCTTAAACTGCCGCCGGAATCAGTTCTGCCAAACACGGAAACGGTACGGAGCAGTTCGGCAGATTTCTCATAAACAGATAAAATCCGGCGCCCCTTGGGAGAGAGATAAGGGATAGCGGCTTTTATCAGCTGTCCGCGGTCAGAGCTGACCATCTGATCA
Organism: Holdemanella biformis; assembly: GCA_963605995.1. Classification (GTDB taxonomy): domain Bacteria; phylum Bacillota; class Clostridia; order Lachnospirales; family Lachnospiraceae; genus Blautia_A. The sequence goes on from CAVCYJ010000058.1 coordinate 11,759, forward strand.
AATGGTGTCTGGGCTATATGACCTTCATTCATATGATCTGCTTCCATTTTATGTTTTTCATTAACAGGATATGACGGAAAAAGAATTCTGACATATAATAAACCATAGGTGTACGCTCGGAGTCTTTCCCGCACTTGCTTTGGTGGCCGGTTTTCCGCCAGTTGCACCCGAATTTCATCAATGTATGCACCGCGTACACCTCTGAAATTTGGGCGCAATTGACAAAAAATCTGCTCACAAAATCAGGCACAAAAAGATTCCGAGAGTACATTATAGAAAAAAAGGAGAATCCGGAAATGAAATCTGAATCTGAGGAAAGCAGAGAAAAGCTGGTTATAGATGGAAATGCTTTTTATGAAATAGATATGGAATGTGTAAGGAATAAAAACAGACAGAAAAACAGAAGGGAAGAGATTCCGGGAGGGCACTCCGTTGGAAAAGAGAAACGATACCGGCCGTGAAAGCCTGCATCTTTGCTAGGAGGAGGCAGGCTCCTCCTGGCAAACTGCGGAGCGGTTATCAGCATCCGCATCCGCTGCTGTTTCCGCAAAGCAGAAGCAGTACAATGATAATCCAGCAGTTGTCTCCGCTGCCGCAGCCGTTGCCGCATCCGCATCCGTTATTTCCGCACAGACACAGCAGAATGATGATCCACAGGATATTGCAGCAGGAATTGTTCCCGCAGGAAAGCCCCCAGCCGTTATTACAGCCGTTGTCACAGCCGCAGCTGTTATTGCATCCGCAGCCGTTTCTGTCATCCCCACATCCGCAATTCGTAGCAGCTAAGTCACTCATGTTAAATCCTCCAGAATTTCTTTACATTTATATCATATGTAAGGTTCGAAAATATGTTACTCTCAGAAAGGATCAAAAAATGTTACCGGGTGTGGAGCGAACAGACAGCAACAAAGCATTCACAAGTTGACAACAATATCAGAATCAGCTATAATATGTTTTGTAACAAATTTGTAATCATTGCAAAAGAAATGAAATAATTGTAACTATTCAGCAGTCTGCTATTCTGCGGGGCATTTTGGTATGAAAATGCCAGAATCCCATACATGAAAATCAGAAAAGAAGAAATGGGGAACAGAAATGAAAAAACAGAGAATGCGGTTGTCGGGATATCTGATTCTTTTAGTTGTGGCTGTTTTTGTACTGGGGTGTGTCAGTATATCTGCGGCCACAAAAACAGGATTTGTAACTCAGAACGGAAAAACCTACTACATAAACAAGGATGGCTCCAGACAGAAGGGCTGGCTGGAGCTTGACGGAAAGAAATATTATTTTAATAAAAGCACCGGAGTACAGGTAAAGGGCTGGGTAAAGGACTCCAGCGGAAAAGCTGTCAGATATTTTACCAAGGGTGCGGGATATATGGTGACCGGGTATGTTTCAGATTCTAAGGGAAACACCCGATATTTTGACAAAAAAACAGGTCTCATGACAAGAGGCTGGATGACAGATTCCAAGGGCTACAAGTATTATTTTTACAGCGGTTCGGGCATCATGGCAAAGGGCTGGGTTGAGAATAAGAAGGGGCAGAAGAGATACTTCAGTCAGAGCAACGGCCGTATGTGTACAGGATGGATCAAGAGCAGTGCGGGTAATTACAGATACTTTAAACCGTCTACCGGAATCATGTATGTGGGACTGGAAAAGGTAGATTCAGATTATTATTATTTTTCAAAGACCTCAGGAGTACGTTACCAGAAAGGCTTTGGGACAGTAGGAGGCAGGAAGTATTATTTCTCCCCGTCAGACGGCAAGGCACATAAGGGCTGGCTGACACTTGACGGAAAGAAGTATTATTTTAATTCTTCTTACGTAATGCTTGCGGATACGATTGCTTCTATCGATGGAACGACCTACAAATTTGACGCAAACGGTGTGGCATCGAAGACCTCTGCGAACTATACGATCGAGGGGAATTATGTAAAGGTTTATGATGCAAATAATAATAAATATTATTATATGGAGAAAGAGTTCATAGAGCATCCCGGAATCGCCGATGGTACGGTATCGGACCTGGATCTGCTGGCAGCAGTATGCGAGGCAGAGGCCGGTGATCAGGGGCTGGTGGGAATGGAAGCAGTGGCACTTTGCGTATTGAACTGTACGATTGATGTGGACAAAGAGTTTCCTTCACAGATACGATATGTAGTATATCAGGGAAAACCAACCCAATATGCAGTGGTTACGGACGGAGCATTGCTGAAGAGACTGAAGGGACAGTTCGATGACAAAGCAACTGCCTATGCAGCGGCAAAAGCAGCACGGGAAGTGTTCAATAACTATGTAAACCGTGGAACAAAGAGGACTCTGACAGGCTTTAAGACAAAGGATTTCAATTATAAATTCTTTATGACTCCGGAAGCATTTAAGGCACAGAACCTCAACTTCAGCAAGCTGGAATATGAGCAGTATAAGGGACACGTATTCTTTGTGGACTGGATTTCAGGATGATTACATTAACACTTTAAGTTGATGAAGTCGGGAGGAAATTCCTTGACAAATAAAATCTGTGTTTGTATACTTTGATTCATGCAGGAGTTCTGAAGGGAAACAGAAGCTGTGCTTTCAGAATCTCCGTAAAATATGAAAAAGCGCAGATGGGAAAGAGTAACATAAGGAAGGCACACAGAGAGCAGCCGGCAGGTGAGAGGCGCGTGGGGAACTTATGTGAATACATCCCGGAGCTCTGCACCGAACTCCGAAGAAATATTCAGGGAAAGTAGGCTGCAGCGGAATGGCATCCGTTAACGTGCTTAAGTGACACAGACTGCGTCAGATATGATGACAATATGGCAGATGGTTACTTATAGAGGCAGAGAATGCGAGTTTTCTGTGAATTTAGGTGGTAACGCGGGGCCCGGTTCTCGTCCTAAACGGACAGGAACCGGGTTATTTTATATTATGAGGAGGAAACAAACAATGACAGTTTGGGACGAACTGAAAGCCCGTGGTCTGATCGCCCAGGTAACAGATGAAGAAGAAATCAAAGAAATGGTTAATAATGGAAAAGCCACCTTTTATATCGGCTTTGACCCTACTGCAGACAGCCTTCATGTCGGTCATTTTATGGCACTTTGCCTGATGAAACGTCTGCAGATGGCAGGAAATAAACCGATCGCATTATTAGGCG
>CAVCYJ010000059.1:0-14783 GCA_963605995.1 Holdemanella biformis
AGGCGATTTTCAATGGATTTTGACTCGTAACTGTGAAGGTACTGAACAGTTACAAAAAGACTATGTTATACATAAAGTAAAATGCGGACACCGCACCTTCCTTTTTTTGTCTGATGGGAAACACCGTCAAAAATAAAGCGTCCTTTACCCCGAACAGATATAATATCCCCATCCTTCGGTTCATATCCATTGGACGTGATCAGCTTTCCACTAACATAAACCTGTCCGCCCTCAATATAGGATACCATACTGCTTCTGGAAGCTTTAAACGCAAGTGCGATCAGTGAATCCAGCCGGACAGACGCACAGGTACCGCTGACCGGCTCCAGCTTCGGGCGCGGAAACTCATCCGGATCTTCAACTTTTGTAATCTGAATGTTAGTATGACGGACACGGCACAGATTTTCAAGAAAGAAATCCGTCATTTTACTCTGGCAGAAAAACCAGGCAGCCTTCTCCTGGACCACGATATCTCCGATCACGCTTCTTTCCACTCCGAGATTCAGAAGGGAACCCAGATAATCACGGTGTCCCAATATCTCAGAAAATTTAATTGCCCTTGGTTCTATTTTAAGGCAGTCGATCGGATATTCCCATGTAAAAGCAAGAGCATCAGGATGAAATGCCACCATCTGACGCTCTGCATTCTCATAGCCGCCAAAGGTCTCCATGATAATCTGCGGAAACTGCTGTTTCAGGCTACTGACCACATTCTGTTCATTTAAATTAAGAAAATCCGAGAATGTAACGATATCTCTCCGGTAAGAGAGATTTGCCAATTCCCGGATTCTCTTAAGAAAAAATTCGTCCTTATCCATCCGGGATCAGTATCCTGCTCTTACTGAAGGAGCAGAACCTCCCAGAATATTCTGAAGATCACCGGTGATATCCACATTATATGGTCCAAGGACAAAAATATAACTGGATACCTTCTGAAGACTTCCTCCCAGCGAATAACATGCACCAGATGTAAAATCAATGATTCTCTGCGCCAGTTCTACATCAATTCCCTCCAGGTTTAAAATCACAGTTGAATTATCTACCAGAGTATCTGCGATCTCCCGTGTGTCTTCCATAGAGGAAGGTTTAATAACACAGACTTCCATATTAGGACCCTGATTTGCTTTGCGGCTGCTTCTCATCGGAGTAATCTTGGAGGATGCCACCGGTCGTGTCTGACGCTCTGTACGTTCCTGTCTGACGGAAGTCTTCGGTGAAGCCGAATGCTTTGGTGCTGGATTATGCTTTGGTTCCGCAGCCTTTACAGTCTCAGCTTCCGCTTCACTATAATCGTCATCTATATCATCAGATTCTTTCTTTTTAGAGAATTTATCAAAAAACTTCTTTGTGGGTTTCTCTTCGAAATCATCATCAAGAAAGTCTTCGTCGTCATCTAACAGATCTTCATCTAAGAATCCATCATCATCATAATCATCATTTAACTTGATGGCATCTAAAAATTTATCTAAAACGCCCATTTTAATCTCCAATCCTATTAATCATTCTATATTGAGTAATTTCTTTCACCAAAAATACCCGTTCCCACGCGTACCATGGTGGCACCTTCCTCAACTGCGACCTGATAATCATTGGTCATCCCCATGCTCAGAACGCTCATAACAGTATTATTAATGTTTTTTGCTTCAATGTCAACACTTAATTTCTTTAATTTTTGAAAAACTGCTCTGTTTTCTTCCGGATTTGCTACAAATGGGGCAATTGTCATAAGTCCCATTACTTTAATATGCCGGTAAGAGCAGATTTCCTCCAGAAATGGCACCACTTCATCTACAGAAAGACCAAATTTACTTTCCTCCTGTGCTACATTTACCTCGATCAGTACAGGCATGCAAAGATCTTTTTTTGCGGCTTCCCTCTCAATCGTTTCCGCCAGGCGGACAGAATCTACCGAATGAATCATAGCGACTTTATCAATAATATATTTTACCTTATTGCGCTGCAGATGTCCGATCATATGCCACTGAACATCAGAAGGCATAAGGTCATACTTATCCATAATCTCCTGAACTTTATTTTCGCCAAAAACACGCGCTCCTGCGTCGTATGCCTCTTTAAGCATCTCTATCGGTTTCGTCTTGCTGACCGCAATAAGCGTTACCTCTTCAGGAGAGCGGCCTGAAGCATCGCAGGCCTCTCTGATGTTTTCTTTTACGTGGTTTAATTTATCAGCTAACATTGGTAAGCCTCCTTATGATATGATTAGTGTGTATTGTTAAAATTTCTTTTTATGTATATAACCGGTCGCGGACATATCAGTATAAAATGTCCTCCTCTTTTACCTTGTCTGCATTTCTGACAATATGGTCATACCGCGAAAGCCCATAGGAAGTATTCTTAGATACAATGGCATATTCTTCATTCTGGTCAAGTATTTCAATACGGCGAAAAACAGCATAGCCCTTATTGATACAATAGACACCTTCGAGGGTATCTGTTTCACCGATCACATATTTCTCACCGGTTTTCGGAGATACAAGAGTATCTCCTTCTTTAAAGGAGCTTTTATCTATATAGTAGATCATGGGAGTCTCTTCCTCCGATGAATCTGTATCTGTCTCAGAGGCAGAGGTATCTTCAATACTTGCATAAATACTTACCGCTTTAAAGGTTCCTTCGGATTTATCAGAACCGGATTTTCCGGCAAGCATGAACCCGGTTTCATTGTTCTGCGTAGTTGCCATTCTGGAGGGAACCACATAAAAATCCTTGCTCACAACAGAGGTAAGCGGTATTTTTAATCCCACGACTGTATTAGTGACAAGCTCAATATCAAGGAAACGGTCGGAAGCATACCGGATCAGTCCTTTGTTGAAATCAATCTGCCCATATTTATCTCCGTCGATGGTGATGATCGAGAAATCACCGGTCTGAGTCATATCATCCTTCAGAAATTTAACACGGATTGTCGAACGATCCTTAAGCTTCTCCGCCTGTTTCGCACTTAAGGGAATCAGAAGACTCCAGCGTTCGTCTGTAATGATCGTATAGACATCATCTCCTGTCTGTACAGGATCAGATGTTTTCAGATCCGTTTCATGATAAGAATTCTGATCGAAATCCTCTGCTGTAACCGTATCTGCTGTTTTTCCTTCATAATTGTCTGTAGCATATAAAATAATTCCATCTGACTGTGCCTGATATACGGACTGATTTCCAGTATACGTACTGCCTGCTGCAGTCTCATCATTGTCACTCTCTTCATCCGTTTCATCTGAGGTAAGCGGAGCGGAGGAACCGATTTCATTCTCTGCATACTGAAGGATGTTTCCTCTTAATTCATATTTGAAGCTGTATGTACTGTTAAATTTACTGGAACTGAATCCCTTGGAAAAGCTCATCATATCACTTCGGATTTTCGAGAGTTCTTCTGTGGTGAGGGATTGTGTGGAAGAGACGGTTCTGGTACTGCTGATACCGTAAACAGCACCGGAAGCGTTAATCTTGCTTCCTTCCCGTGCATAATAAGTAACATATCCGGAAGCCTGAGCCTTACATACGGTTTCTTCACGGATCGCAAGACCGGTATAGGTCTCATTTCGGGATAAGGGTCCGGATGTTACCTGATAGGACTCAATATGAGTGGTTGTAAGATACAATATAGCGCTGAATGCCATATAGATGAACAGGATACCGAACATGACAGTTCCGATATTCAGTCCCACGATCTTGCGCAGCTGCGCAAAAAGTCCCGGCATTTTTTTTGACTTTTTATGATTATCAGACAATGGAATGTCTCCTTTTAATTCAAAATCAGGATTGCTCATAACTGTTTCATCATTCTTTCTCACTGCTTATTGTCTGGCACGATTGAAGCAGGGGACTTACCTGATTCGGTTAAAACCCTGAAACAGTTACGGATAATTTCCAGAATATTGTAACACTTTGTGCAGTTAAAAACAAGGTTCTTCATAAATAATTCACAGAGGCAGTAACATACGAACGTATTTTCCGAATATGAGTTTGCTTTTTTGGGCGGGATATGATATCATGAAGCTATATTATAAGCGGTCTGTTATTCCGCAGGATGTTTGTTACACCGGTTAATATTTAGTGGGGAGGTATAAACCTTATGGCATACGGAAGAATAACTCAGAAACAGCAGGAAATTCTTGATTATATTAAAAATGAAATCCTTAACAGGGGCTTTCCGCCGGCAGTTCGCGAAATCTGCGAGGCGGTAAACCTGAAATCAACATCATCTGTACATTCTCATCTGGAAGCACTGGAGAAGAACGGATATATCCGCAGAGATGCAACAAAGCCACGTGCGATCGAGATTATTGATGATAATTTTAATCTGGTCCGCAGAGAGGTTGTAAATGTGCCGATTGTTGGCACTGTAGCAGCAGGACAGCCGATTCTTGCGGTTGAGAATATCGAAGGATACTTTCCTATTCCGGCAGAGTTCATGCCGAATGAACAGAGCTTTATGCTGAAAGTAAAGGGCGAGAGTATGGTGAATGCCGGAATCTTTGACGGAGACCAGGTCCTTGTGAGAAAACAGACTACTGCAGAAGATGGAGATATTGTGGTTGCGCTGGTAGATGACGGAGCTACTGTCAAAACATTCCATAAGGAGAAGGGATACTATCGTCTTCAGCCGGAAAATGATTCCATGGAACCGATTATAGTACACGGAGAATTACAGATTCTTGGTAAAGTATTTGGAATATTTCGCCTGTACCAGTAACCCTGAAACACAGGAACATTACGGAGCAATTTTCTATGATGTAAAAAACGCTGTATATGTTACGGATAGCATACACAGCGTTTTTTGTTATGAAGACAGATTCCCTGTTATTATCAGGGATAAAATTATCCGCCTCACTACCTGCTCATATAAAATTATTTCTCAGAAAATTCACTGATATCCAGAACCTTTCCGTCTCTCCAGATTCTTTCCAGATCGTAGAAAAGACGGTTCTCTTCGTCAAATACATGAATGATCACATCACCATAGTCCATCAGAACCCAGCTTGAATTTCTGGTTCCTTCGATCTGTTTGGCTTCATATCCTGCTCTTCCGAGAGTTTCGTCTACGTTATCGACCATAGCCTGTACCTGATTCTGGTTGGATGCGCTTGCGATTACAAAGTAATCAGCGATCACAGATACTTCGTGGATATCGATCACTTTAATATCTTTACCTTTTTTATCATCAAGGGCGCGGCAGGCAAGCTTTGCCATTTCAAGTTCCTTACTCATAAACGTGCTCCTTTCATTTCACAAAAATCATAGTTTCAATGTTTGGGACTGCCTTTTTATATGTAAATCTTTGTAATATAAAAAGGCATCTTTTGTAGCATTATCGATATCTTTCGGATTCTCTTCAAGATAGGCCAGTGTATCTGCCAGAATTTTATACATACATTCATCCAGATCCTCAAAAGCCAGCTTGCGGACAACAGAAAGATTCGGGGCCTTATTGCGTTTCGGCTCAATATAGTCAGCAATATAGACAATTTTTTCCAGCAATGTCATCTCAGGCTTTCCGGTGGTATGCCAGGTGATGGCAGAAAGGATTGCTTCATCCGTGACATCATATTTTGCTTTGGCTACATAGGCACCGAGTTTAGCGTGAAGTAAAAAAGGATGTGTCTGTTCGAATTCAGATACAGGAATGTTATGCTGGCTGCACATTTTCAGCTTCTTTTTATTCGGAATGCATTTTGCACAGTCGTGAAGCAACCCGGCTGTCTGGGCTACGATCAGATCGCAGTCATGTACCATGGCAAGTGCTGCGCAGGTATACATGACTCCCAGTGTATGAGCATAACGATCCTCATCCAGATATTTGGCTAATTTTTTCTGCATTTTTATAAAATCGTACTCTGCCATTGGGAAAAATTATCCTTTCTTTTCAGCCAGACCATAAATCTGGTTTTCTTCAATATATGTGATTACCGGATCAGGAATATAGTAACGAACGCTTTTATCCTCACTGATCCAGTTTCTGAGCATTTTGCTGGATACATCAATGTTTGTGGTATTCAGAGTCAGAAATGTACCGCCATATTTGAGAGAGAGACGATGCATTTCCGTTTCAAGCTCTGAAATCGTGGACTGGTTTCTTACAGCAGTTACAAGAATGCAGTTTTTGCAAATACGCTCCGGTTTCATCCATGTTTCGAAATTATAGAGAGAATCTGCACCGATTATGAAATAATAATCCGTATCAGGATTGCCTGCTCTCAGCGTTTCCAGTGTGTGATATGTGTAAGTATAACCATTTTCGTGCATTTCGGCCAGAGACAGCTCGAAATGAGGATTATCAGAGACAGCTCTGCGCACCATTTCTACTCTCTGCTCATCGGTAGCACGTCCCTGACGGTTCTTCTTATGCGGCGGGTTGCCGGAAGGCATAAACAGAACTTTATCCAGACCAAACTGCTCATATGCCTTTTCTCCCAGAATCAGGTGTCCCATGTGAATGGGATCAAATGTGCCGCCCATAATACCAATTCTTTTTCTGATGTCAGCCATAAAAACTCCATACTCAGTTAATTATTTCTTTGGTAATTCAATTTTCTTTTTCTCGTTCCTGCCTTCACGGTATAAAACGATTTTCTTTCCGATAACCTGGACAATCTGGGAATGGGTACGTTCTGCCAGAACCTCTGCCATCTGACGCGGGTCTTCCAGACAGTTCTGGAGGACACTGATCTTAATTAATTCTCTGGCTGCAAGTGCCTCGTCTACAGCAGCTGTATTCTCAGGAGTAAGTCCTCCTTTTCCAAGCTGCAGGATCGGATCCATAGTCATTGCAAGCCCTTTTAAATAAGCTCTCTGTTTACTTGTCATTTCTTTTTCCTCTATTATTCTCTGTCAGTAAAGCGGACAGGAGCATCCGCTTTACAAAAGGTACTGAAAGTTACATTTTATTTATAATAATCAAAGTCAAATCCGTACATACGGACAGTATCACCTTCCTGAATACCGGCTTTCTCAAGTTCTGCCAGGATACCGCCCTCTTTGAGGAATTTCTGGAAGAATGCGAAACCTTTCTCAGAGTCAAGGTTTGTATAACCGAGCATTTTCTCGATCTTTGGTCCCTCTACTACGAAAACAGTCGGGTCTTCAGGGCTCTGTTCTACTGTATATGGAAGGTTCTCTCCGATCATCATATCCTCCGGGAAGAATTCCTGCTCAAATACTACAGGTTCCTGTGGACAGCTGTCAAGAAGCTCTTTTACATGAAATAAAAGTTCTCTTACTCCCTGGCCACTGACTGCGGAAATCGGATATACCTGGATTCCTTTTGGTTCAAATTCTGCTTTGAGTTTGTCTACCGGGCTCTCTTCTCCGTCTTCGGTATAGATACAGTCGATCTTATTTGCAGCGATCACCTGTGGTCTTGCCGCAATTTCCGGATTATAGGCTTCCAGTTCTTTGTTGATCTTATAAATATCATCGATCGGGTCACGTCCCTCTGTCGATGCTGCATCTACGATATGGATAATGACTCTGGTACGTTCGATATGGCGGAGGAACTCATGTCCAAGTCCCACTCCCTCAGATGCACCCTCGATCAGACCGGGGATATCAGCGATTACGAAACCACCGTTCTCAGTATCCACAACACCGAGATTCGGGCTCAGGGTTGTGAAATGATAGTTGGCGATCTTTGGCTGTGCGTTGGTAACACGGGAAAGGAAGGTAGACTTTCCGACATTCGGAAAACCAACCAGGCCTACATCTGCAATCACTTTCAGTTCAAGGAGAACTTCCAGTTCCTGTGCGGGCTGTCCCGGCTGTGCGTATTTCGGAACCTGCATGGTAGCAGTTGCATAATGCTGGTTTCCTTTACCGCCTCTTCCGCCTTTTAATACGATCTGGCGTTTATTTTCGCCGGACATATCTGCGATCACTTTACCGGATTCTGCATCCATGATGACAGTTCCTTCCGGAACCTTTAATACAACATCTTTTCCATCGGCACCATGGCAGCGTTTCTTGCCGCCTTCCTGACCGTCTTCTGCTTTATATTTTCTTTTGTGTCGGTAGTCGCCAAGGGTGTTCTGGCCTTCATCTACCTCAAATATCACGTCTCCTCCACGGCCGCCATCGCCACCGTCAGGCCCGCCATTTGGAACATATAATTCTCTGCGGAAACTTACATGGCCGTCGCCGCCTTTACCGGAGCGGATATAGATTTTCGCTCTGTCTGCAAACATATGACACACCTCTGTCCTTTACTATGCTATGATATCAGGGTCAAAAAGTCGTTCTGACTCTGTCTTTTAAGTTAAAAGAAAGGCTCCAAACCCTGTCAGATTTGAAGCCTCCCGCTTAACCAGATTATTCTGCCTCTACCGGAACGATAGAAACCTGTTTCTTATCGCGTCCTTTTCTGGTAAATCTTACGACACCATCTTTCAGTGCAAATAAAGTATAATCTTTACCGCAACCTACGTTCTCACCAGCATGGATCTTAGTTCCGCGCTGTCTGTAAAGAATATTTCCAGCTTTAACAAACTGTCCGTCTGCTCTCTTCGCACCTAATCTCTTGGATTCGGAATCACGACCGTTCTTTGTAGAACCAACTCCTTTTTTATGTGCGAATAACTGAAGGTTCATTTTCATCATGTTGTTACACCTCCTTGACTTTTACTGTCAAATATCGATTGTTATAACTATGTTCAATTTCTGTTAATCCGAGAACCAGCGAATCCATGAGAAGGGTTCCCCTCTCAGTAACCGGAACTGTAAAACGAAAAGACACATAACCGTCATCTTCCTGCACTTCAAACTGATCGTCTGTAAATGCTTCAAGAGAATTTACAGTATTGATCACCAGTACGGAAACAGCAGCGCAGACAATATCCTGTCCTTCTTCTGCGTATCCGGCATGGCCTTTTGAAACAAATTCCAGATAATTTCCATTTCTCTTCTTAACTGTAATTGTAATCATAATGACACCAGATTAACCGTTAATCTTTTCGATTTTTACTTTAGTGTACTGCTGTCTGTGACCGTTTTTCTTGTGATATCCAGTTTTTCTCTTGTATTTGTAAACGATAACTTTCTTTGCTTTACCGTTCTCAACTACAGTAGCGGTAACACTGGCATCTTTTACATCTTCACCTGCTTTTAATCCGTCATTGCTTACTGCAATAACATTATCAAAAGTAACAGTTTCACCAGCTTCAACACCGAGTTTCTCAACTCTGATTACGTCGCCTTCAGCAACTTTGTACTGTTTACCACCTGTTGCAATAATTGCGTACATCTGTGGCACCTCCTATAATCTTTACTCGCCAGATATGGTGACCTTTCGGTGCTTGTACCTCTCTGTGCGGCATCTCATTTATAATATCGGACAAAATTCGATTTGTCAATATGTTTTTTTGAATTTCCCGGAATATTTTTTATCTGTGTTGATCATCATTCCGTGCCCGCCAGTATACTTCGCGATGTGTAGATATTACCTGATCCATATCCATTATAATTCCCTGATCTCTTCAATTACAGGCTTGCGTACCTTCTTTCTGGTAAGCTCCAGGATGTGCAGTGGTGTGATGTCCACTGCTTTTGCTTTTACAGGGTCTTTTCGCAGATATTTCTGCAGTACATGGAACAGCTCGTCCTGATGATCCGGGTTTTCCATATTAATAAAGTCAATCAGGATAATTCCTGACAGGTTTCTGAGCCGCAACTGTCTGGCAATCTCTTTTGCCGCTTCCAGATTGATCTTACGGTAGGTTTCCTGCATTTTCTTTTTGCCTGTGAATTTGCCGCTGTTTACATCAATGGACACAAACGCTTCTGTCTGCTGGATCACCAGAAAGCCGCCGCTGTTTAACCAGACTTTTTCATGCTGGATCTCCTCCAGTGCGCTTTCCAGACGGTGGAGTTTGTAAAGTGGGAGAAGCTTATCATTATAGAAACGCAGCTTCTCTTTTTCTTCCGGACTGTTACCGCCAAGATAGTCAGAAATCTGCTGCGAGATTTCCGGAATATCTGTTATGATTTCTTCCAGGTTCCGGCTGTTGGCATCGCGGACTGCTGAGATATAAAAAGGTTCTGTTCTGTATACGCAGCTGAAACAGGTACGCGATCTGCCGTCTACGGCAGCTTTGTGATATAAGCCTTTCAGGTACTCCAGTTCTTTCATGATTTCTTCTTTTGAAGCATCCGCCGCATTTGTACGGACAATAATCCCGAACTCTTTATCCGGGCGGTTAACTTCCTCCTCCATCCATTTGCTGAGACGGCTTCGGTCATCATTGGAAAGTTTGGAAGATAATCCGAATTTCTTGTCTCCGGTTGTAAGCACAAGATATTTACCTGTAAAATTCAGATTTGTGGTTACTGCCGGGAGTTTTCCTTTCATTGCATCGCGGCTGATCTGTACAAGGATCTCATCTCCTGCCTTTAATGGGCGATCGCATTTTTTTACAGAAGCATAGATCGCATTTGGAGCATCGGAAAGCTGCAGATAGCATTTTTCGTTTGCAGAAATCTGGACAAATGCGGCGCCGATGTTGGCAGCTACATTTTCAACCTGTCCCACATAGATATTGCCAAGAGAAGATTTACCGCCTATGGGCTCCATACGAAGCTCCATTACTTTCCCGTCTTCTTCATATGCACATACATAACAGGGCACCTGACGGATATCCATTTGTGTAATGACCAGTTTACTCAACTTCTTCACCTAACGCTTCCAGAGTTACAAATTTATGTTCTTCTTCAGTTCCTTTGTCTGCATATACTTCCAGACGCCTGATGGAATAGGCAAATTCCGGAAGTTCTACGCCGAGCCATGAGAAGAAGGTGTCTGTTACCAGTTCCGGTTTTGTGTAATTGGCACTTGCGGAAGCAAGCATCAGGAAGATTTTGTCTCCCTGGAGTTCCATTTTATAGATAAACGGGCGGATATCAATCTCTTTTTCACTTCGTTTGGTTTTCTTCATTACTTTGATCTCCGGCTGTGCCAGGAAATCATTAATCTTATCTTTCCAGGAGATTTCCGGTTCTTTTCCGGGACGGAATTCTACGTAGTAATCAGCAGCAGCTACCAGGGACATGGCTTTGCCTGCTTTTCCATCTTCTACCTGACGGGCACTGATAACATGAACACCCTCTACCATGGTTGCATCCAGACGGCGGGTGATCTCATCAGTTGGAACGGTCTCTGTAAGTTCCAGGTCAAAGTACTCTCCAAGACTTTCCGTGCCTACACCAAGAGGTGCTGCAAAGGACATGATCATATGTGGACTGTAACCACCGGAAAAAGCTACCGGGAGATTTGCTCTTCGGATCGCTTTCTGGAAATAACGCATGGTATCCAGATGTCCGACGAACTTAACCGGCCCCTCTTTGCTGAATTTAATTCTTACCTTCATAACATACACCTCCGCCATAACGCATAGCACCGCAGCCGGAACATTTCTGACGGCAGTTCGGTGTTACGGTTTCTTTCTTTGCCTGCTCCCATTCGTGGATCAGGAACTTCTTGGTCACTCCTGCATCAATGAAATCCCATGGGAGGATTTCGTCTGTGGAACGTTCACGGAGTGTATAGAAATCAATATCTATGTTGGTCTCTGCGAAAGATTCTTTCCATATATTATAGTCAAAGCTTTCTGACCAGGCATCGTAAATCGCACCTTTCTCATAGGCTCTGAGGATAACTTTTGAGCAGCGGCGGTCACCCCTTGCAAGGAAGCCCTCAAGGATCGTTACATCCGGTTCATGCCAGCTGTAACGGATGCTTCTCTGGTTTACCTGTGCGCGGATTTCGGCTTTTACGACTTTTGCTTTCTCTACGAAATCTTCTTCTCTGTACATACCTGCCCACTGGAATGGGGTAAATGGTTTCGGCACAAAGAAAGAGGTACTTACATTGACCTGAACCTTGCCGTTACGTTTTTCTTTCGGAACCTCTTCATAATAGGTTTCGGCAATCTTCTGAGCAAGATGAGCAATCCCTTTCATATCATCTTCTGTTTCAGTCGGAAGTCCGAGCATGAAGTAGAGTTTTACCTGATTCCAGCCACCCTTGAATGCTTCGCCGGCACCGTGGAGAATATTCTCTTCGGTCAGACCTTTATTGATAACGTTACGCAGACGCTGGGATCCCGCCTCCGGTGCGAAAGTAAGGCTGCTCTTCTTTATATCCTGTACCTTACTCATAACATCCAGGGCAAAAGCATCGATACGCAGGGACGGCAATGAAATATTGACTGCATTTCCATGGAACTCTTCAATCAGGAAGTTTACCAGTTCTTTCAGTTCAGAATAGTCACTGGAACTTAAGGAACTTAAGGAAATTTCTTCATGTCCGGTGTTCTGAAGCATTTCTCTGGCACTTGCCTTTAAGGTTTCCACATCCCGTTCTCTTGTCGGACGGTAGATCATGCCCGCCTGACAGAAACGGCAGCCGCGGATGCATCCACGCTGGATTTCCAGAGTGACACGATCCTGGGTTGCTTTGATAAAAGGAACGACCGGAGCCTTGATCGCACGGTATCCCTGATTGATATCAGTGATAAGCTGTTTACAGACCTTCTCCGGCACACCTTCTCTGGCAGGAGCAAAGGATTCGACTGTGCCATCTTCCTTATAGGTTACATTATATAGGGAAGGAACGTAGATACCGGGGATCCGGGAAGCTGCATACAGAAAATCTGCTCTGGATCCACCGGCTGCTTTATTCACTTTATATGCATCAAATAAAGCGTCATAAACGGTTTCACCCTCACCGATATAAAACATATCGAAAAATTCCGCGATCGGTTCCGGGTTGTAGGCACACGCACCACCGCCGATCACGATCGGATCATCCTCATCACGGTCCTTTGCCAGAAGGGAAATATGGCTCAGATCCAGTACCTGAAGTACATTTGTGTAACACATCTCGTATCCAAGAGTGATTCCGAGGAAATCAAAGTCTTTAACAGGTTCCTGAGATTCCAGTGCAAAGAGCGGAATATTCTTCTCACGCATGATCCTGTCCAGGTCCAGCCACGGTGAAAATACCCTCTCCGCCCAGACATCCTCACGTTCATTGAACATATTATAGAGGAGCATCATTCCAAGATTGGACATACCGATTTCATACACATCCGGGAAGCACATCGCAAAGCGGATCTCTACCTCATTTTTATCTTTCATTATAGAGTTGACTTCTCCGCCAATATAGCGGGCGGCTTTGTCAATTGTCATTAAAATTTCGTCACTTAATGCTAATTTTCTCATTGTTTTCCTTTCAAAGGTTATCGTATAACAGTGTTAAGCAGGGAAAAATCCCCCACAATGTTCCTATTATATACGGAATAGTGGGGGATTTCAAGGGATATCACCTGCTTTTAACCAAATCAAGTAAGTCCCCTGCTTCAATTGTAAAAAGCAATAAGCAGTTGGTGGGGACTTGCTTGTATCAGGAGTGGTAGAAGCCACTCCTGATAAGCTGCGAA
The DNA here is from genome assembly GCA_963605995.1 of Holdemanella biformis. Lineage (GTDB taxonomy): Bacteria > Bacillota > Clostridia > Lachnospirales > Lachnospiraceae > Blautia_A. The sequence goes on from CAVCYJ010000059.1 coordinate 13,443, forward strand.
GCAGCTATTCGGTTATGAGCAAGCAGCGAAGCGGATTGCGAATATCGTTACTGTTCAAACGCTACTATCCCGCGAGGTGTTTTGGCATGAATATGACAAAATCCCGAGACATACAAACCAAAATTCCATTTCCGCAGGCAATCTGGAATGAATTTTGGCATCGTTACTGGGAACGGAGTGAACAGTAACCGAATATCCGCTTGACTTTGACTTTTTCATCTACATATTGATTTCCTGATCTACATATGCTATAATGCCAGTAGGCGAAAAGAAATGATGAGTCCATGTGGACGAAAAGAATGAAGCCCTCAGAGTTCCAGCTCCGTGGGCTTCTTCTTATTTTTTACTTTATAGGAAAGAGTCTCCGAAAACCCGGAAACCCTTGATTTTGCTGTATTTAGTCGGGGCAACAGGATTTGAACCTGCGACCTCACGGCCCCCAGCCGTGCGCGCTACCAAGCTACGCCATACCCCGCAACGAATATGAGTATACCAAATCATTCTTATAATTTCAACTGTTTTTCTGAGAAATTATAAGAAATTATCAGAAATCATATAAAATCAGGCAGGAAGAAATCTCCCGGAACTGTCTGTGCCGTGAAATTTCTTCCCGTTTAGCCTAGGTATATGTCCTTTTGTATTTTTCCTATGCTGTCATGACGGATTTTTCCAGATTATCAACTCGCATTACTAACCCGGCAACTATTTCTCTGGTTTCTTTATTCTCTTTTCTGTAACGAAGTTCATCCGTATGTGCATCAAAAAGAGCAGATATTTTTCTGCCGACATCATTTTCCAATTTAAGTTCGATATTCTTCACATCTTCCTGAAGTTCTCTGATATCTGCTTTCATATTCGTGATATCCGTCTTCATATTCGCGATATCCGTCTTCATATTCGCGATATCCGTCTTCATATCCGTGATATCTGTCTTCATGTTCGTGATATCCGTCTTCATGTTCATGATATCTGTCTTCATGTTTGTGATATCCGTCTTCATATCCGAAATATCTCTTTTTACCTCGGACATATCATTTTGAAAACCGATGATGCTTCCCTGAATAGAAAAAAGAATACTTCTCAATTCTGTATCTTCCACACACTCTCCCTCCTTTCCTGCGGTACATTTCGTTCTCTTTTGTATGAACCCCATTGTACCACTAAAAGAACTAAAAGTCCATGTCAAAATTCCCTGTGGGATAGCAACATATAAACAGTAACAGAACTACAGCTTATGTATAAACAATCCACTTCTGAGCTTAGGTTCAAACCATGTGGACTTCGGAGGCATCAGTTTGCTTTCGTCGGCGATTTTCATGAGATCTTCCATGGATGTCGGAT
>CAVCYJ010000060.1:0-14664 GCA_963605995.1 Holdemanella biformis
TGAACAGGCACTGGTCAGTGTGGGCTGTGAGATTATCAGATATTATCTGGAGGAATCTGCAGACTTCTGTGTGAAAGAGAATTATCTGCAGATTCTGCAAAAGGAAAAACCGGATATTATTTTCCTGTGCAATCCGAATAATCCGACAGGGATCACCATGCCGCAGAAGTTTCTGGAAGCCATTCTTGGAACCTGTGCGGAATGCGGAATCTTTATGGTAGTGGATGAATGCTTCCTGGATTTCATAAAAGAACCGGAGAGGCATTCGCTGAAAGGAAAACTGGCAGAATATCCGAATCTCTTTTTGCTGAAAGCATTTACCAAGAGATATGCGATCCCGGGAGTCCGCCTGGGATATGGTTTCTGTTCTGACAGAAGTGTGCTTGAGAGGATGGAAGCTGTCACACAGCCGTGGAATGTGTCCACGATGGCGCAGCAGGCAGGGCTGGCGGCACTTAAGGAAACTGCGTATGTGGAAGCAGGCAGGCAGCTTGTTTTTGGGGAATCCGCATGGATGAAAGAAAAGATGGCACAGCTTGGTCTGAAAGTATATCCGTCGGAAGCGAATTATATCTTCTTTCGTGGTCCGGCAGATTTGTTTGAAAGCTGTGTTTCAGAAGGAGTCCTGATCCGGGACTGCAGCAATTATCCGGGACTGGAGAAAGGATATTTCCGTGTTGCGGTAAAGAGACATGAACAGAATGAGAAGCTGATACAGGTACTGACAGAGGTACTTGGATGAACGGCAGACCGGCGAGATCGTACTGCAGTGGATGGATATCATGTTGCTGAAGAGATCCGCCGCAGGCGAAGAATCCCGCAAGATGGGATTTTTCTTGAGGTAATAATAATTATGTGCAGGAGAGAGGAAAATAGAAATGGCAAAAGCGATTATGGTGCAGGGCACAATGTCAAATGCAGGAAAGAGCCTTCTGGCAGCCGGGCTGTGCAGGATATTTAAACAGGACGGCTATAGAGTGGCACCGTTTAAGTCACAGAACATGGCATTAAACTCTTTTATCACAGAGGAAGGTCTGGAGATGGGAAGGGCTCAGGTTATGCAGGCAGAAGCAGCAGGGATCAGACCGTCAGTGCTGATGAACCCGATCCTTCTGAAACCCACCAATGATGTGGGCTCTCAGGTGATCGTAAACGGAGAAGTCCTTGGAACCATGAGTGCCAGAGACTATTTCAAATATAAGAAGAAGCTGGTGCCGGACATTATGAAAGCATATAATGCGCTGGCAGCAGAGAATGATATCATCGTTATCGAGGGTGCCGGCAGTCCTGCAGAGATCAATCTGAAGACAGAGGATATCGTAAACATGGGAATGGCGAAGATGGCGAAAGCCCCGGTGCTTCTGGTCGGAGATATTGACAGGGGCGGTGTGTTTGCGCAGCTCATCGGTACAGTGGAACTTCTGGAGGAAGATGAACGTCAGATTGTCAAAGGGCTTATCATCAACAAATTCCGCGGGGACAAGACGATCCTTGATCCGGGTGTGGAAATGCTGGAAAAAAGAAGCCACATTCCGGTTGTGGGAGTTGCGCCGTATCTGGATATCCAGGTGGAGGACGAGGACAGCCTGACGGAACGTTTTGACAGAAAACAGGAAGTGGATTTGATCGATATCGCAGTGATCCGTGTGCCGAGGATTTCCAACTTCACAGACTTCAATCCACTGGAAAGTATTCCGGGGGTATCTCTCCGCTATGTACAGCATATCAGTGAACTGAAGAATCCGGACATGGTCATCCTGCCGGGAACTAAAAATACAATGGAGGATCTGCTCTGGATGCGCGCCAATGGTCTGGAGGCTGCAGTGCTCAAGGAAGCTGCAAGAGGAAAGATTATTTTCGGAATCTGCGGCGGCTATCAGATGTTAGGGGAGACGTTAAGCGATCCTCATCATGTGGAAGCGGGCGGAACCATCAAAGGAATGGGGCTTCTGCCTATGGATACGGTATTTACGGAAAACAAGACAAGGACCAGAGTGTTCGGGAAGTTTCTGAATCTTGAAGGAGAACTGGCAGTGCTTTCCGGTGTAAAGATGGAAGGATATGAGATCCATATGGGAGAGACCGTGCTGAAAGAGGGCACCGGACATTGTGTGTCTGTCGAAGATCATGTGTCTGGCATTGAAAAAGAAGATGGTGCATACTGTAAAAACGTCTGCGGTACTTATGTACACGGAGTTTTTGACAGAGAGGATGTCGCAGAAGCCATAGTCCGTGCTCTTGGCGAGAAGAAAGGAATTGATGTATCTCAGATGACAGGCATTGATTTTGCAGCATTTAAAGAGACGCAATATGATATTCTGGCATCTGAACTTCGGAAGCATCTGGATATGAAGAAAATTTATGAGATACTGGAGCAGGGGATATAAATCTGAATCAGTGAGGATTACTGTAACTGTTGTATGAATGATACGGGATATGATGTACTCTGGTACATGATGGAGTTTGGGAGATAAGGAATGAAAGTAGAACTGGAAAATGTAAAACCAATGGACATAGAGAAACGCAGCTTCGAGATCATTACAGAGGAACTGGGAGATACAAAGCTGATCCCGGGAACAGAACTGGTCGTAAAGAGATGCATCCACACAAGCGCAGATTTTGATTATGCAACAAATCTCTGCTTTTCTGAGAATGCAGTACAGAAAGCAATCGCAGCCATTAAAGACGGTGCCTGTATTGTGACAGATACACACATGGCAGAATCCGGGATCAACAAGAAGGTTCTTTCACGTTACGGCGGCGAGGTATTCTGCTTCATCTCTGATGAAGATGTAGCAGCCACAGCCAAAGCCAATGGAACAACAAGAGCCACAGCGAGTATGGACAAGGCGGCTGCGATGGGAAAGAAACTGATCTTTGCGATCGGAAATGCTCCGACAGCGCTGGTGCGTCTCTATGAGCTTATCGAAAACGGCAGGCTCGATCCGGAACTGATCATCGGTGTGCCGGTGGGATTCGTAAATGTGGTACAGTCCAAGGAACTGATCATGAGTGCGGATGTGCCGTATATCGTGGCAAGAGGCAGAAAGGGTGGCAGCAACATTGCGGCATGTATCTGTAATGCGCTGCTTTATATGCTTGATAACGACCGGGGATATTGACCGGTGACGGTAAGCGATGGAGTACATTAATATAAAACTGACATGAAACTGACCTCTGAAAAAATTACAGAACTGGATATATTCATATGCAGGATTTGATGCTATAGTAACAGGGTCAAATCGTAAGAGAAAGTAAGAGGAAGAGACAAATTGAAAAAAATAGCAGTTATTCATGATCTTTCCGGTATGGGAAAATGTTCGCTGACAGCGGCAATCCCGGTGATTTCTGCCATGGGAGTGCAGGCTTGCCCGTTACCTACGGCAATCTTGAGCAATCAGACCGGATATGGTTCTTATTTCTGGGATGATTATACAGAGCATATGGAACAGATCATGGATGAATGGAAAAAAACGGGATTTCGTCCGGATGGAGTATATACCGGATTTCTGGCAGGCGCCAGACAGGTAGATGTGATCCTGAAGTTTGTCGATATGTTCTGTACGGAAAAGACGCATATTCTGGTTGATCCGGTGATGGGAGATCAGGGAAAAACCTACAAAACCTATTCGGGTGAACTGTGTGAGAAGATGCGTACTCTGGTACAGAAGGCGACTGTGATCACACCGAATCTGACGGAAGCACTGCTTCTTTTGTACGGGGAAGCAGGAATGAAGGAAAGAATGGAGCATTTTTCCGGTATGGGAGAGGAACAGCTTCTCGCAGAGCTTGAAGAACTGGGAGAATGGCTGAGAAAACATTTTGGACTGAAGTCTGTTGTCATTACGGGAATAGACATCCTGTATGAAGATGGCAGCATGAAAATGGGAAATCTCGTAGCAGAGCAAAACGAAGCAGCCTGGTATTTCTCTGTTAAGGAAGGCGGAAGCTATTCCGGAACAGGAGATCTGTTTGCTTCCGTACTCAGCGCAGGAATGGTAAAAGGAATCCCGATGGGAGAATGTGTACCAAAAGCACTTGCTTTCTTAAAAGGAGCCATTCATGATGCGGTACTGGAAGGAACAGACAGAAACGATGGTGTATGTTTTGAGAAATATTTAAAAATGCTGTAATGGCCGGAAAAGTTTTTGTTGCTGAGAATAAAGGGAACGGTAAGAGGCTTTTGCGGCCGGTACGGTCAGGGAGGAAAAGTTTATGTCAGAAGTAACAACAGTAAAACAGAATCTGCAGACTGCAGGTACAGTAAAGAAAATTACGGCAACTGCTGTAATGGCAGCACTTACCACATTGATGACTGCTTATATCTTTCATATTCCGGTGGGAGTGAACGGAGGATATGTTCATCTGGGTGACACGATGATTTATCTGGCGGCAGCATTTCTGCCATTGCCTTATGCCTGGGCGGCAGGTGCGATCGGAGGAGGCCTTGCAGACCTTTTAACTGCTCCGGTATGGGCACCGGCAACCATCATCATCAAAATGCTGATCTGCCTTCCGTTTTCTTCTAAGGGAGCGAAGCTTGTAACGAAAAGAAATGTGATCGCATTATTCCTTGCATTTATAATTTCCGCAGCAGGATATTATGTGGCAGAGGGAATCATGTTTGGATTTACAGCTTCTTTCTTTACATCTGTAAGCGGAAGCATTGTACAGTCAGGCGGAAGTGCCATTATGTTTGTGATCATCGGTACGGCACTGGATAAGATTGGATTTAAGACCAATATTGCAAAATAGGGAATTGAAGGGAACACAAAATGACGACGGATATCATTTACAGATATAAAAACCAGGTATATTTCAACATTACCAACAAATGCCCCTGCAGATGCACTTTCTGTATCAGAAATACAGAAGATGCTATCGGTGAGGCATCCAACCTCTGGTTTGACCATGAACCGGGACTGGAAGAGATTTACAAAGCAATTGATGAATTTGATTTTACAGACTGCAATGAGGTTGTTTTCTGCGGATACGGAGAACCGACCATGGCTCTGGAGAATCTGATCGCAGTAAGCAGATATGTGAGAGAAAGATATCCATTTAAGATCAGACTGAACACGAATGGACTCTCAGACCTGATCCATAACCGTTCCACAGCGAAGGACGTCTGTCAGGCAGTGGACAGTATATCCATCAGCTTAAATATGCCGGATGCAGTCTCCTACAACGAAGTGGTACGCCCGGCATACGGAGAGAAATCCTTTGATGCCATGCTGAAATTCGCAAGAGACTGTAAACAGTATATCGACGATGTGCGGTTCACAGTTGTAGATGTGATCGGCGAAGATAAAGTAGAGCAGAGTAAGATCGTAGCAGCACAGAACGGGATTCCGTTAAGAATAAGAAAATATTCACCGTGACGTTCCTGATTTAAGCGCCCTAAAAGGGCGCTTTTTGTGCGTTTGCATTGACATATCAATAGGAAATGTTTATGATAATCCTGTTGACAATTATAGTTGGCTGCATTTCATATCAAATAAGCGGAGTGCGGATCTGTTTATTTGATGTGAAATGGATGAGGAATAAAGGAGATACGAAGGAGAATTGGGAATATGAGTATTTCCATGATTGGAATAGACCATAATATGGCACCGGTAGATATCCGTGCACAGTTTGCATTTACAAAGAAGAATGCCGGTGAAGCAATGGAAAAAATAAAGGATGAGAAAGGCATCTGCGGATGTGTGATCCTGTCTACCTGCAACAGACTGGAAGTATGGGCAAGTGTAGATGATGACGAGGAAGTCTGTCTTTATGACTGCCTCTGCCGGTTAAAGGGAATTACAGAAGATTCTTACAGAGAATATTTTGTAGAGCGAAAAGATCAGGAAGCAGCAGAGCATCTGTTTTATCTGACGAGTGGTCTGAAGTCCCAGATCATCGGCGAGGATCAGATCCTTACCCAGGTAAAGGATGCCCTGAACCTGGCGAGGGAAAACTTTGCAGCAGACGGTGTTCTGGAAGTATTATTCCGGATGGCGGTCACCGCAGGAAAAAGAATTAAAACGGAGGTTCCCTTTTCCCACGGAAATCCGTCTGTGATCCATCAGGCGATAGGATTCCTGGCAGAGAACGGATATTCTCTTAAGGATAAGGTCTGTATGGTCATCGGCAACGGAGAAATGGGAAAAGTAGCTGCACAGGCATTAAGAGAAGCCGGAGCAGATGTGACTGTAACGATCCGTCAGTACAGAAGCGGAGTTGTAAATATTCCGTTAGGCTGCAAGCGCATTAATTACGGGGAACGAATGGAATATATCCCGCAGTGTGACCTTGTAGTCAGTGCAACTGCAAGCCCAAATTATACATTAAGAGAAGAACTGTTTCAGGGACTTAAGACAAAGGATGAACTTATCCTGATCGACCTGGCGGTTCCACGGGATATTGAACCATCTGTTGGAAAGATGCAGGGGATCACACTTTATGATATGGACAGTTTCCGTATTAAAGAGATTCCGGCAGAGCTGCAGGAGAATCTGGAGGCAGCAGGTGCCATTGTAAGAGAACAGATGGATGAATTTTTTCAATGGCTGGACGGAAGAAATCTGATTCCGAGGATTCAGGAGATTAAAGACGAGGCAGTCAATGACCTGAATTTAAGGATAGCAAAAATACTGAAGAAAACTCCAATGGAAGAGGATGACAGACAGAAACTGACAGAGGCAGTGGATACTGCCGCCGGAAAAGTCGTAAACAAATTGATTTTTGGTTTACGGGACAGTCTGAATCAGGAAGCTTTTCTGGAGTGTGTGGCAGGACTGGAGAAAATATATGAAGAATAAGCCTTATTTTCCAATGTTTATAGATTTATCGGATAAGAATATCGTGGTGGTGGGCGGTGGAAATATTGCCACGCGCAGAGTGAAGACGCTGCTGTCATTTACCAGAAATATCTGTGTGATCGCGCCGAAGATTACCATGGAAATGATGGAACTTGGCAAGGCAGGTTTTGTGCAGCTGATCACGCGTCCTGTAAAGCGTTCTGATTTTAACATGGCATATATGGTGATCGCCGCTACGAATGACCGGAAACTGAATGATGAGATCCACAGGATATGCAGACAGGAGGGCATTTATGTCAATGTTGCCAGTGACCGAGAACAGTGTGATTTTTATTTTCCGGGAATCTATATGCAGGACGGTCTGGTTGTGGGAATTACGGCAAGCGGCCTGAACCATAAGAAAGCGCGCAGAGTGAGAGAAGAGATACAGAAGGCACTGGAGAGAGTGGCACAGGAAGACGAGGAGGAAAATGATGACTAAGGTGATCATTGGCAGCAGGGAGAGTAAACTGGCAGTTCTGCAGAGTGAAATGGTAAAAAATTACATAGAGCAGAGAAATCGTGCAGATTCTGTGGATACAATTGCTGAAAAAGAGACAGAAAGCAGTGACACGGCGGTAGTTGCAGAGATCCTTACCATGAAGACGACAGGAGATATCATTCTGGACCGTACACTTGATAAAGTAGGAGGCAAGGGACTTTTTGTAAAAGAACTGGACAAAGCACTGCTGGACGGCAGGAGCAATCTTTCCGTGCACAGTCTGAAGGATATGCCGATGGAAGTTCCGGAAGAGCTTCCGCTGCTGGCTTTCTCAAAGAGAGAGGACCCGAGAGATGTGCTGGTACTTCCTGAGGGAGTGACAGAGCCGGATCCGGAGAAACCGCTGGGATGCTCCAGTTTAAGAAGAACCCTGCAGTTAAAGAAGTTATATCCGGATATGGAGGTAAAGAGCATCCGCGGAAATCTGCAGACAAGGCTGCGCAAGCTGGATGCGGGAGAGTATTCCGGGCTGATCCTGGCAGCAGCCGGGCTGAAACGCCTCGGACTGGAGAAAAGGATCAACCGGTATTTCACACCGGATGAGATGATACCGGCAGCTGGACAGGGAATCCTGGCAGTGCAGGGACGAAAAGGACAGGATTATTCATATCTGGATGGATACTGTGACAGAGAGGCATGGATCGCAGGAAGTGCGGAACGTGCTTATGTGAAATATCTGAATGGAGGCTGTTCCTCGCCTGTGGCTGCGTTTGCCGGAGTCAATGGTGATGAGATCTTTATCCGTGGTTTATATTACAGTGAGACAACAGGAAAATGGATCACAGGACAGATCAGGGGTGCTGCAGATGATGGTGAGAAACTTGGCATCGCACTTGCGAAACAGTTGAAGGATGACTGTGAGAGGGGAGAATAAAAATGGCAGCAGGTAAAGTTTGGCTGGTTGGTGCAGGACCGGGAGATATCGGACTCTTCACGCTAAAGGGTGAGGCAGTTCTGCAGCAGGCAGATGTAGTGGTATATGACAGTCTGGTGGGTGAGGGAGTCCTTGCAGGGATTCCGGAGAGCGCAAGGCTGATCAACGTAGGAAAGAGAGCAAGCCACCACACCATGGTGCAGGAGGACATCAATAAGGTTCTTCTCGAAGAAGCGCAGAAAGGAAATAAAGTCGTAAGACTCAAAGGCGGCGATCCCTTCCTTTTTGGCAGGGGTGGTGAGGAACTGGAGCTTCTTTCCGAGAATGGGATTCCGTATGAGATCGTGCCGGGAGTGACATCTCCGATCTCGGTTCCTGCCTATAACGGGATTCCGGTAACACACAGAGATTTTTGTTCTTCTCTTCATATTATTACGGGACATAAACGTGCCGGACAGGAGTATGACATTGATTTTGGTGCGCTGACCCGGACAAAGGGAACGCTGGTATTTCTGATGGGTATTGCCGCGCTGGAAGATATCTGTAAGGGACTTCTTGACGGAGGAATGAATCCGGATATGCCTGCAGCCGTACTTCAGAAAGGAACGACAGCAGGACAGAAGCGTGTGGTTGCAACGGTAGGCACTCTCAAGGCAGAAGTGGACAGACAGGGAATTGAGACACCTGCTATTATCGTTGTAGGAAAGGTATGCTCGCTGGCGGATAAATTTGCCTGGTATGAGAAGCTTCCGCTGGCAGGCTGGAAAGTGCTGGTCACAAGGCCGAGACAGCATATTTCAAAGACAGCAGACCTTCTCCGCAAAAAAGGCGCAGAGGTGCTGGAACTGCCGTCTATCTGCACAGTGCCTGTGGAGGATAACAGCCGCCTGTATGAGGCATTTGAGAAACTGGACACTTATCAGTGGATCATCTTTACAAGTCCCACAGGCGTGGAGATCTTTTTTGATGAAATGGACCAAAAAGAAATGGATGTGCGCAGTCTGGGACAGACAAAGATTGCAGTGATCGGTGAGGGTACGAAGAAGAAACTGAAGGAGCACCACCTTCTGGCAGACTTCATACCGGGTGTGTATGACGGGGACACTCTGGGAGCAGAACTTGCAAAAGAATTGCAGGGAAATGAGAAGATCCTGATCCCGAGAGCTGAAGCGGGCAATAAGAAGCTGACAGGGCTGCTGGAGCAGGCTGGTGCGAAAGTGGATGATATTGCCACTTACACAACCCGTTATGAAAAGAGCCGTCTGATCGATGAGAAAAAAGAATTCGAGACAGGAAGCGTGGACTGTGTTGTATTTACCAGCGCTTCAACTGTGAAGGGATTTGTAGAAGGGACGCAGGGGCTTGATTATTCGACTGTAAAGGCAGCCTGTATCGGAAAGCAGACAAAGGCTGCTGCAGATGCGTATGGTATGCAGACCTGGATGTCGAAGAAGGCAACGATCGAGAGCCTGATCGAGCTGGTAGAAGAAATGAAACAGGAAGATTGCTAATAAAAAAAATATCAATGAAGATAAAAGGAGCGAGAAGAGACATGGACTTAATTCAGAGACCGAGAAGACTAAGAAGCAGCGAAAACTTAAGAAAAATGGTAAGAGAGACAAGAATGGACAAATCTTCCCTTATCTATCCGTTATTTGTAAAAGAAGGCTCAGGGATTGAAGAGGAAATCCCGTCCATGGAAGGGCAGTACCGTTACAGCGTAGACCGCCTTCCGTATGAACTGGAACGTCTGCAGAAAGCCGGTGTAAACAGCGTAATGTTATTTGGTATCCCGGATCACAAGGATGAAGTGGGAAGCGGCGCATACGATCCGGACGGAATCGTACAGAAAGCTTTAAGAGAAGCAAAGAAGCAGTTCCCGGATATGTATTATATCACTGATGTATGTATGTGCGAGTATACTTCTCACGGCCACTGCGGAGTGCTCTGCGGTCATGATGTAAATAATGATGCCACACTGGAATTACTGGCTAAGACAGCGGTTTCTCATGTGGAAGCAGGTGCAGACATGGTGGCACCATCTGATATGATGGACGGACGTGTACTCGCAATCCGTAAGGCCCTGGATGAAAACGGACATTACGGAGCACCGATCATGTCCTATGCGGTAAAATACGCGTCTGCATTCTACGGACCATTCCGTGATGCGGCAGGTTCCGCACCGTCCTTTGGCGACAGAAAGAGCTACCAGATGGATTTCCACAACAGAAGAGAGGGTATGAAAGAAGCTCTGACGGATGTGACAGAAGGCGCGGATATCATTATGGTAAAACCGGCAATGTCTTATCTGGATATGGTTTCTGAGGTTTCAAAGGCTGTAAATGTACCGGTGGCTGCCTACAGCGTAAGCGGTGAATATGCAATGGTAAAAGCTGCTGCAAAGATGGGATGGATCGAGGAAGAACGTATCATGTGTGAGATGGCAGTCAGCGCTTACCGTGCAGGTGCACAGATCTATCTGACTTATTATGCAAAAGAACTTGCGAAATGCATGGATGAAGGGAGAATCGGATAATGGGTTTATCAGAGGAATTATTTGACAGAGCAGTGAAGGTGATACCGGGTGGAGTAAACAGCCCGGTGCGTTCTTACGGAGCGATCGGCATGGCACCGAGATTTATTGACCGTGCAGACAGATGCTATATTTATGATGTTGAGGGAAACGAGTATGTAGATTATATTGATTCCTGGGGACCGATGATCCTGGGGCATAATTTTCCGGAAGTGAGGGAGAGTGTGCTAGGGGCATGTGAAAAGGGTCTGAGCTTCGGATGTGCGACAGCGATCGAGGTGGAGATGGCAGAATTTATCTGTGACCATATTCCGCATATAGATATGGTCCGTATGGTAAATTCCGGTACAGAGGCTGTTATGAGTGCAGTCCGTGTGGCAAGAGGTTTCACCGGAAAGAATAAGATCATCAAATTTGCAGGCTGCTACCACGGCCACAGTGATGCGATGCTGGTAAGCGCAGGCTCGGGTGTGATGGCAAGCGGTGTGCCGGACAGTGCGGGTGTGCCGAAAGGATGTACAGAGGATACCATGACTGCTGTTTATAATGATCTGGACAGTGTCCGTACATTGCTTGAACAGGCAGGGGGACAGACAGCGGCTGTCATCGTGGAGGCAGTCGGAGCCAACATGGGTGTGGTTCCTCCGAAGAAAGGATTTCTTGAGGGCTTAAGAAAGCTTTGTGATGAGTATGGTGCACTTCTTATCATTGATGAAGTCATTACCGGATTCCGTCTGGCTTTCGGCGGTGCTGCCGAGTATTTCGGGGTGAAACCGGATCTGGTTACCTATGGCAAGATCATCGGTGCAGGTATGCCTGTTGGCGCTTATGGCGGAAGAAGAGAGATCATGGAACTTGTATCTCCGGTTGGCAAGGTTTATCAGGCAGGTACCTTAAGCGGTAATCCGATCGCTATGGCTGCCGGAATGACTCAGCTGAAATATCTGTATGAGCACCAGGAGATTTATAAAGAACTGGAGAAGAAAGGAGAAAGGCTCTACGGCGGCATGAAGAAGATCCTGGAGGAGAAGGGACTTCCCTATCATGTGAATTACGCATCTTCCCTGGGCAGTCTGTTCTTTACAGAGCAGGAGGTTGTAGACTATACTTCTGCCAAAACTTCAGATCTGGAGGCATTTGCAGAGTACTTTAAGGGAATGCTGGCACAGGGAATCCATCTGGCACCGTCTCAGTTTGAGGCTATGTTCCTTTCCACGGCACATACGGATGAAGTGATCGACAGAACGCTTGAGGCAGTCAGAAACAGTCTTAAATAAAAACTGTTAGAAAAGGGTTACTGTTCACTCCGTTCACAGTAACAGAAAAGGTCAGCTTTGGATTCGCAAAAATACATAAAAATAAAGTGCGCTGTATTGTGAATATTGGTAAATTGTGCTATAATATCAATATCATATGGCAGTGCCGGCCAGAATAACGGGCAGCAGATCAGTGCAGAGCCGCGCAGCGAATGTGGATCGTGAATATCCGCCTGAATGACTGCAACAGTTAAAGATGCACTGAACAGGACAGCAGGAGGCAAGAAGCATTATGAGTGAGAAAAAATATGTAGCCTATGTGGGTTCTTATACACATGGCTCTTCCAGACAGGGAATTCATGTTTATGATGTTGATGTGGAGAAAGGTACTCTTACTGAGCGCAGCAGCGTGGAAGTGAGTAATGCATCCCACATAGCTGTTTCAACAAATGGTAAATATCTTTATTCTATCGAGGATGAAGGCGTGGCTGTATTTGAGCGTGATAAGAATGGTGATCTGTCACGTATCAACAGTGTGAATATTGATGGAATGAGAGGATGTTTCCTTTCTACAGATGTTGACGGCAAGTATCTCTATGTTGCCGGATATCATGACGGCAAAGTGACTGTTGTGCATACTCATAAGGAAGGCAGACTTGGAAGTCTGATGGATGGTGTGTTCCATACGGGACTTGGAAGCGTTGCAGAGCGTAACTTCCGTCCGCACGTAAACTGTGTCCGTCCGACACCGGATAACAAATACCTCTGCGCGGTAGATAACGGAATCGACCAGGTGAAGATTTACCGTATCAACAAGCAGCGTGACAAACTGGAACTTGTTGATATCCTGAGATGCCCGAGAGAGAGCGGACCGCGTATCATCCGTTTCAGTGATGACGGCAGATATGCATATATCCTTTTTGAACTCAGCAATGAGATTAAGACATATAAATACGATGGCAGTGGCAGAACACCGGAGTTTGAACTGATCCAGAGTATTGAGACGGGTACGAAGAGTGGTGTGCATGATACGCATAATGCCGCATCCGGCCTGTCACTTGCAGATGACGGCAAGCATCTGTTCTGCACAACAGCAGGAGAGGATACAGTGTCCATGTTTGAATGTGATACAGAGACAGGTATGCTGACCAGAAATTTTACACTTCCGATCAGCGGTGAATATCCGAAAGACCTTGTGGTTTTTCCGGACTGCAGACACGTAGCACTGGCTAATCACGCAAGTGATACGATCACTGTTTTTACAATAGATTATGAAAAGAATATCATTGTTATGAATGGAAAACCAATTAAGGTTCCAGAGCCAAACTGCATCAGGATCTGGCCGGTTCCGGAAAACTGATATATCGAAAATCCCTCCGCCGGGAATATCTGGCGGGGGGATTTTTGATGTACTATTTGTTATCCGTAAGATAAAAATCACGAACTTTATCCATTCGTGCACTCATATTGGAAAAAAGTGCATCTGCCAGTGTAATGGCTGCCATGGATTCTACTACAACGACAGCCCTTGGTACGATGACCGGATCATGTCGTCCGTGGATTTCCAGAGAGAGAGGTTCTTTGTCTCTGGTAACGGTCTGCTGCGGCTGGCTGATGGATGGGGTAGGCTTGATGTGCGCACGGAGGATGATCTCACTGCCGTCACTGATGCCGCCCATAATACCGCCGGCATGGTTGGAGGTTTTGGTGATCTCACCATCTTTGACGGTGAAACCATCGTTGTCTTCGGAGCCATGTAATGAAGTTACTGCAATGCCATCACCTATCTCTACGGCCTTGACTGCGCCGACAGACATTAATGCATGAGCAAGAAGGGCACTGAGCTTGTCAAAGACAGGATCGCCGAGACCTGCCGGAGTTCCTGTGATGCGGCATTCAACGACACCGCCTGCGCTGTCCTGATTTTTCATGCATTCTTCGAGATATTCGCCAGCTTTGGCTGCTGCCTGTGCGTCAGGCATATAAAAGGCATTATTGTTGATCTCTTCTCTGTTAAAGGAAGTGATCTCTACAGGTCCGATAGATTTCGTGTAAGTGCAGATGGAGATGCCGAGTTCGCTTAAGATTCTGGAGGCAATAGCACCGGCTGCAACTCTTCCGATAGTTTCGCGGCCTGAGGAACGGCCGCCGCCTCTGTAATCGCGGAAACCGTATTTCCGGTCAAAGGTATAGTCTGCGTGTCCCGGACGGTAGGAATATGCAATATTTCCGTAGTCTCTGGAACGCTGGTCTGTATTTTTTACCATTAAAGAGATTGGAGTACCGGTGGTTTTTCCCTCGAAAACTCCGGAGAGGATTTCCACCAGATCGCCCTCTTTGCGGGCAGTGGTGTATCTGCTCTGACCTGGTTTTCTTCTGTCAAGAAAGACCTGAATGTCCTCTTCACAGAGAGGCAGACCTGCGGGGCATCCGTCTACCACAGCTCCGAGAGCTTTTCCGTGGGACTCGCCCCAGGTGGTTACCCTGAATTTATTTCCAAATGATGACTGACTCATGTTTTTCATATCCTTTCCTGATGATCTGATGTATCACCCGGTTGCTTCCTGAAACAATACAGCACCCGGCTGATCTGATTTGCGTGACTTTATTATAGCGAAGTGTAAAAGTTTTGTAAACCGAAAGCATTGGAATTGACA
>CAVCYJ010000061.1:0-14432 GCA_963605995.1 Holdemanella biformis
GACTGCGTAAGCTGCGGCTGCTGTTCCGTAAGATGTCCGGCAGGAATTTCACATCCGATGGTAGGTCTTCTGGCAAGACGTCTCACAGGTAAATATATTGCACCAAAGGCAGAACATCTGGAGAAACGTGTAGAAGAGATCCACGAAGGCAAATATGACGATCTGATCGAACAGATCATGCAGAAACCGATCACAGATATGCAGGAACTTTACAATAACAGAGAAATTGAGAAATAAGGAGGGCGATAAAAATGTATGCACCATATCCAGAAAATATGATGGAATCCATCAAAAAGGTAGAGGCTACAAGAGCAGAGCGTATGGCAACAGAGCCAAGACGTCTGAGTGCAGATGAAAAAGACGCTCTTCTTAAGAAATTCCATCCGGATTATAATCCAGACGCATTTGCAGAGATCAAAGTAGGTCCGAACAAAGGACAGAAGGCTCCTTTGGAACTGGCAGAAATGCTGCATTCAACAAGCCGTCTGATAAACGAACACGTTGACCTTACAAAAATTGATTATGATGTAGATGTACTTGTGATCGGCGGCGGCGGTGCAGGTTCTTCCTGTGCCATCGAAGCACACAACGCAGGTGCAGACGTTATGATCGTTACAAAGCTTCGTATCGGTGATGCCAATACAATGATGGCTGAAGGTGGTATCCAGGCAGCAGACAAAGAGAATGATTCCCCTGTACAGCATTATCTGGACTGCTTCGGCGGCGGACACTTCGCTGCAAAACCGGAGCTGGTAAAGAGACTGGTAATGGAAGCTCCGGATGCGATCAAATGGCTGAATGACCTCGGCGTTGAATTTGATAAAGCAGAAGACGGAACCATGATCACCACACACGGCGGCGGAACTTCCAGAAAGAGAATGCACGCTGCAAAGGATTATTCAGGATCAGAGATCATGCGTACCATCAGGGACGAAGTGATCAACCTTGGTATCCCGGTAGTTGAATTTACTTCAGCAGTTGAACTTCTCAAGGATGAAAAAGGACAGGTTGCAGGTGCAGTCCTCCTCAACATGGAAACAGGAGATTATTCTGTAGCAAGAGCCAAAACTGTTGTAATCGCAACAGGCGGTGCCGGAAGAATGCATTATCAGGGATTCCCTACCTCCAACCACTACGGTGCAACTGCAGACGGACTTGTACTTGGATACAGAGCCGGTGCTTCCCTTCTTTATCAGGATTCTATCCAGTATCATCCAACAGGAGCAATCTATCCGTCTCAGATCATGGGTGCTCTGGTAACAGAGAAGGTTCGTTCCGTCGGTGCACAGCTTGTAAATGCAAACGGAGAAGCTTACATTCATCCGCTTGAAACCCGTGACGTAAATGCTTCCGGTGTTATCCGTGAATGCGAAGAAGGACGTGGCGTAGAGGTTCCGGGTGGACTCAAGGGCGTATGGCTGGATACTCCGATGATCGAAATCCTCGGCGGCGAGGGAACGATTGAAAAGAGAATCCCGGCTATGTTCCGTATGTACATGAACTACGGCATTGATATGAGAAAAGTTCCGATCGTTATTTATCCGACACTTCATTACCAGAACGGCGGTCTTGAGATTGACGGTGACGGATTTACCAAAGAAATCCCGAACCTTTTGGTTGCAGGAGAAGCAGCAGGCGGAATCCACGGAAGAAACCGATTGATGGGCAACTCTCTTCTGGATGTCATCGTATTCGGAAGAAATGCCGGCAGAAAAGCTGCAGCAAAATGCAAAAATGTAGAACTTGGCGAGATGAACCTTGACCATATCTACAAATATGCAGAAGAGCTGGACAAAGCAGGCGAACATACCGATAAAGTATCTCCATTACTGCTTCCAAAATATGCCCGCCACGAACGTTAAAAAAAAATCAGAAGTAAAAAAATTTCCCGGTCATCGATAAGGAATTGCCGGTGCCGGGAGCTTCTGATATAATGCATAAGGATATGTCTGACTCTTTTGGGGTTTGCATATCCACAAATGAAAGAAGGGAGCTTACAAGAATGCGTGAAGTAGAAGTAAGCAGACTTACAGATGTCATCGAAAAACTCTGTATCGAAGCAAATGAACATCTTCCGGAAGACGTAAAATGTGCGATAAAAACCTGCCGCGCGTGCGAAGACGGAGAGATTGCCAAGGGAATCCTTGACAACATTATTGAGAATTTTGACATTGCAGATAATGAAAATGTACCGATCTGTCAGGATACAGGAATGGCGTGTGTATTCCTTGAAATCGGACAGGATGTACATTTCGTTGGCGGAAACCTTACAGACGCGGTCAATGAAGGTGTACGCCGCGGATATGACAAAGGATATTTAAGAAAATCCGTAGTAAAAGATCCGGTACGCCGTGGAAACACAGGTGATAATACACCTGCCATGATTTACACAGAGATCGTTCCCGGTGACAAAGTTAAGATCACAGTTGGTCCGAAAGGTTTCGGAAGTGAAAACATGAGCCAGATCCGTATGTTCAAACCATCCGCAGGCTTACAGGGAATCAAGGATTTCATCCTTGAAGTCGTAGAGACAGCAGGTCCTAACCCATGTCCTCCAATGGTAGTTGGTGTCGGAATCGGCGGAACATTTGACAAATGTGCACTTCTTGCAAAGAAAGCACTGATGAGACCTCTGGATACCCAGAATCCGGATCCGTTCTATGCTGACCTTGAAAAAGAAATGCTTGAAAAAGTAAACAAACTTGGAATCGGACCGCAGGGCTTTGGCGGAAAGACAACCGCAATCGGCCTGAATATCGAAACAATGCCGACTCATATTGCAGGTATGCCATGCGCAGTTAATATCAACTGTCATGTAACCCGTCATAAATCGGAGGTGATCTAAGATGGAAAGAAAGAAAATTACGCTTCCACTTACCAGAGAGCTGGCCAGAACTCTCCATGCAGGTGATCAGGTATTATTAACCGGTACTATTTATACATCCCGTGATGCAGGACATAAAAGAATGTGCGAGGCTCTTGCAAAAGGTGAGAAAATTCCGTTTGATCCAACAGATGCTACCATCTATTATGTGGGACCTACTCCTGCAAAACCAGGCGCAGTCATCGGTTCCGCAGGTCCTACAACCAGCGGCCGTATGGATGCCTATGCACCGACCATGATGTCTGTCGGAGCAAGAGGAATGATCGGAAAAGGTGCCCGTCTTCCTGAAGTAGTAGATGCCATGAAGAAATATGACGGTGTATACTTCGGAGCGATCGGCGGCGCAGGTGCACTCCTTGCAAAATGTATCAAGAAAGCAGAACTCATTGCATACGAAGATCTCGGAGCAGAGGCACTTCGTAAATTATATGTAGAGGATATGCCTCTTGTAGTTATCATTGACTGCGAAGGCAACAACCTTTATGAAGAAGGAAAAGCTGAATATCTCAGGGAACACGGAGATAAATAAAAATGACTTCCATATACTGTAGAGATATACAGTGTATGGAAGTTGCTTTATATAGTCAGGTATATATCATGTATCCAATATATAAAAATTATATATACGATAATATAAATTATATCTTTTACATTTGACCTATAAGCGTATAACATAAATAGACGGTAAAAGAATACGAACCAATCAGTAATGGATAAAAGAACTTATCCATTATCGGCGGTAACCGAAAATAAACTTGAATGGGGAAAATCATGAAAGATCATAATCAACACGAGATACAGATGTCGGAGGCTTTCTTAAACAGTGCATTCCTGGCACTGTCAGGAGGGTTTCAGGATGCCTATACTTACAATGCGAGAAACGAAGTTTTCTGTAATGCACAGACAGGAAACGTTGTGCTCATGAGCCAGCATTTCATGGCAGGAGAGCTGATGGCAGGACTGAGTTACTTCTTTCCGATCATCTTTTTTGCATTTGGTGTGTGGGTCGCAGAGAAAGTTCAGGCGAATTTCAAATATGCAAGGAAACTGCACTGGAGGCAGAGTATCCTTCTTGCAGAGATCCTGATCCTGTTTATTGTGGGATTCATACCAACAGAATACAATATGATCGCAAATGCCATGGCATCTTTTGCCTGTGCAATGCAGGTACAGTCTTTCCGCAAGGTAAACGGATATTCCTACGCAAGCACCATGTGTATCGGAAATCTGCGCAGCGGTACAGCAGCTTTATCCGTATATTTCCGCGAAAAAAAGCCAAAACAGATGGAACAGGCAATGTATTATTTTGGAATTATCCTGATGTTCGCGCTTGGTGCCGGCATCGGAGGAAACCTGTCCATTCACTTCGGAATCCGGATGATCTGGGTTTCCTGCGGATTTCTGACAGTCAGCTTCTTATTAATGTTCGTAGAGAAATACAAACATTTCCATGAGGAACATGGACATAAAGGAATATAGCCATTTTTAGGCCACTATCATTGGATTTAAGGAATTGATATTCACATATCATGTTATATCTTCACGTAACTTGACACCAAAATGGTGTACAAATGGTGTCAAAAAAAGGACAGAAGAGTATAAACACTCGACTGTCCTTTTTTTGACTGTACTGTTCTAATTTAACTCAATCTCTTCCAGCTCTTTTGATGGAAGCTTCTCTGTAGAAGCAGCCAGATAACCTTTCAGCGCTTTGGCAGCCTTCGCATACGGTGCGTTGGTTCCGGCACCTCCCATACATCCGCCCGGACAGGCCATACCTTCGATCATACATCCATTCAGCTTGCCGACTTTTGCCAGAGTAAGCATTTTCTTACATTCTGCCAGGCTCTCTGCGTGTTCGATATGTACCGGTACATCCGGGTAATATTCCTTCAGGCAGGCTTCGATGGCACCTGCAACACCGCCTGCGACTGCATATCCACGGCCGGCAGCAGTAGCATCATGCAGACTGGATAACGGTTCCATAGCAGCAGGGTCAATTCCTTTCGCATCAAACATTCCCCATAATTCCTCAAAAGTGATAACAAAATCAACATCACTTCGCACAGAATGGCGCATGGCTTCCAGCTTCTTGGCAGCGCATGGTCCGATAAATACAACGTGTGCATTCGGATGTTCTTTTTTGATGCTTCTTGCAGTGGCTACCATAGGGGTAAGCTCCTGTGAAATATTGTCGATCATAGTCGGGAACTGTTTCTTTGCAAGCATAGACCAAGATGGACAGCAGGAAGTAAGCAGGAACGGAAGATGGCCTGTAGCAACTTCATTGGCATAATGGTGAGCCTCGCTGATGGCACCGATATCTGCACCAAGGGCAACTTCATATACATTGCTGAATCCAAGTTCCTTTAGTGCTGCATGAAATTTGCCCGGTGTTACCGCATCACCAAACTGACTGATGTATGCCGGCGCAATTTCCGCGATGATCTCGGTTCCCTCGCGAAGTGCATGAGCCAGCTGGAAAATCTGTGATTTATCGGAAATAGCTCCGAACGGACAGCTTACCATACACATACCGCAGGAAACACATTTTTCATTATCAATCTGAGCACGGCCCAGTTCGTCACTTCCGATGGCTTTTACTCCACAGGCGCGTTCACATGGACGTTCTTTATGTGCGATAGCATCATACGGACAGACAGATTTGCATTTTCCGCATTTAATACATTTCGTCTGATCAATATGAGACTTGCCGTTTACCATAGAGATCGCACCCTTTGGACAGACCTGCATACATGGATGCGCAACGCAGCCTCTGCACATATTGCTCACTTCATACATATTTGAAGGACAGGCAGAACAGGCAGATGGAATAACCTGCATAAGAGGTGGCTCATAATATTTTTCATCAATATTGGAAGCCTCCACTCCGTCAGTCAGGTGAACTGCTTTGTTCTCCGGACGAAGAGAAAGACCCATCGCCAGTCGGAGACGTTCGCTGGCAACTGCGCGTTCGCGGTAAATACTCTCGCGATAACGTGCGCGCTCCTGCAAAATATCATAGGGAATAGACTCAATATCGTGGATCAGGGTATCGTCAGTAGATTCAAAGCCAAGCTTTGCCACCTCTCCGAAAATTTTACGTCTGATCTGTTTTACGGGGGTATCAAGGGTTCTCATTTTCTGTTAATCTCTCCTTTATTTTATATTATATTTCCGCGCATTGTAATTATCTAACGTTAAAAATATATCAAAAGATGGCAAAAATGTCATGTCTTTTCTTTAACACACTTGTTAAAGAAATTGCGCATCATTAACATATAATTTTGTACAAATCAGTGGATATATGTAAAAAATGTAAAATAATTTCAGAAAAATGCAAATAAGGTGTTGTTAAATATGCACGATTAATGTATAATACTAACAGCACGTATGTTAAAAGTGCATAAATATAAAAAGCGGAGAAATAAAAAACAAATTTTTAAGGAGGGAACCGAATGTTAGACCAGTCTTATTACAAAAAAGCGGATGAGATTATCGAGCACTACGGACGTAAAGCAGCATCGCTGATTCCGATCATGCAGGATATTCAGGCAGAATATCGTTATCTGCCTGCGGAACTGCTTACTTACGTAGCGGCCGAAATCGGAGTAAAAGAGGCAAAGGCCTACAGTGTAGCCACATTCTATGAGAACTTTTCTTTTGAGCCGAAAGGAAAATATGTGATCAAAGTCTGTGACGGCACAGCCTGTCATGTAAGAAATTCTGTTCCGGTTCGTGAAGCTATCATGAAGGAACTGGGACTGAACAACAAGAAACATACAACAGACGATATGATGTTTACCATTGAGATCGTATCCTGCCTGGGAGCCTGCGGACTGGCACCGGTCATGACTATCAATGACGAAGTACATCCGAAGATGACACCGGATGCAGCGGTAGAGATCGTTAACAATCTCAAAAAAGGAGGTGCCGAATAATGTTATTACATAATCGTGAAGAACTTCAGGCATTGAGAAAGAAAGCAGAAGAAGCTTTGCATGCGCAGAAGATACGCGTCCTGATCTGTGCCGGAACCGGATGTATCGCCAGCGGATCAAAGGAAATCTATG
Organism: Holdemanella biformis; assembly: GCA_963605995.1. Classification (GTDB taxonomy): domain Bacteria; phylum Bacillota; class Clostridia; order Lachnospirales; family Lachnospiraceae; genus Blautia_A. The sequence goes on from CAVCYJ010000061.1 coordinate 6,958, forward strand.
AGAAGATGACGCATCTTGCCGAGCTTAACGAGAGTGTATCCGTATCTATGGAGGGAGAAGTACCCCATCCTGAGATCAAAAAGAGCGGATGCCATGGATTCTGTGAAATGGGACCTCTGATGAGAATCGAGCCTCTTGGCATTCTTTATCTGAAGGTAAAACCGGAAGACTGTGAAGAGATTTATGAGAAAACTGTCTGTCATGGCGAAGCCATCGAAAGGCTTCTCTATCACAAGGACGGTCAGATTTACCAGAGTGAGGAATCTATCCCGTTCTATGCAGGACAGACCCGGCTTGTTCTGAAGAACTGCGGACACATTGATGCCGAGAACATTGAGGAATATATCGCTGTAGGCGGATATGAAGCACTGGAGAAGGTTCTCTTTGACATGAGCCAGCAGGAAGGTCTGGACCTTATGGAAGAATCCAACCTTCGTGGAAGAGGAGGCGGTGGATTCCCGGCCGGAAGAAAATGGAAACAGGTGGCACGGCAGAAGGAAAAAGAACGCTACGTAGTCTGTAACGGTGACGAGGGTGACCCTGGTGCATTTATGGATCGAAGCATCATGGAAGGTGACCCGCACAAGATGTTAGAGGGTATGCTGATCGGTGCATATCTGACAGGGGCACAGAATGCATATATCTATGTTCGTGCAGAGTATCCGCTGGCGGTAGAAAGACTTCGCAAAGCTATCGCACAGGCAGAGGAATACGGACTTGTAGGTGATAATATCCTGGGAACAGATTTCTCCCTTCATTTCCATATCAACCGTGGTGCCGGAGCTTTCGTCTGCGGTGAAGGTTCAGCCCTTACCGCATCCATTGAAGGAAACAGAGGTATGCCGCGTGTAAAACCGCCGCGTACAGTAGAACAGGGTCTGTTCGGCAAACCTACTGTTTTAAATAACGTGGAAACCTATGCCAATGTGCCGATGATCATAAGCAACGGTGCAGAATGGTACAAAGGTATCGGTACGGCAGGAAGCCCCGGAACAAAGGCTTTTGCACTTACAGGAAATGTAAATAATACAGGTCTGATCGAGGTTCCGATGGGAAGTACTCTCCGCCAGATCATCTATGATATCGGCGGCGGCCTCAAAGGTGATGCAGGATTTAAGGGTGTTCAGATCGGCGGTCCGTCCGGTGGATGTCTGACGGAAGATCATCTGGATATTCCGCTTGATTTCGATTCTGTAAAGAAATATGATGCGATCATCGGCTCCGGCGGTCTGGTAGTCATGGACGAGAATACCTGTATGGTAGAGGTTGCGCGTTTCTTCATGAACTTTACACAGAGAGAGAGCTGCGGAAAATGTGTACCGTGCCGTGAAGGAACCAAGCGTATGCTGGAGATTCTTGAGAAGATCGTAAACGGAAAAGGTGAAGAAAGTGATCTGGCAGAGCTGTCCGAGCTTGCGGAAATGATCCGTTCCATGGCTCTGTGCGGACTTGGAAAGAGTGCGCCTCTTCCGGTCATCAGTACCCTGAAAACCTTCTATGATGAATACAGAGAACATATTGTTGAGAAGAAATGCCGTGCGAAGGTCTGTACAGCACTCAGACGCTTCGTTATCAATCCGGAATTCTGCATTGGCTGCGGAAAGTGCAGCAGAAACTGTCCGGCAGGTGCTATCACAGGTGCCAAGAAACAGCCGCATACGATCAACAATGATGTTTGTATCAAGTGCGGAGCTTGTAAAGATAACTGTTCATTTGATGCCATTTATATTGAAGCATAGGAGGGGTGAATTATGGGTACAATGATCATTGATGGAAGAAAAGTTGAATTTACCGATGAAAAGAATGTACTGACTGTCATCCGCAAAGCCGGTATTAATATCCCGACTTTATGCTATCATTCAGAGGTATCTACATTTGGTGCCTGTCGTTTATGTACGGTAGAAGATGACAGAGGTAAAACATTTGCATCATGTTCCGAACAGCCGAGAGATGGTATGGTGATCTATACCAATTCCGGCCGGATCAAAAAATACAGAAAATTGATCGTGGAATTATTACTTGCAGCACATTGCCGTGACTGTACAACCTGTATTAAGAGCGGTGAGTGTGTCCTGCAGGAACTGGCACATCGTCTGGGTGTCCAGAATATCCGTTTCAAAAACACCAGAGAATATCATGAGCTGGATACCAGTTCTCCTTCTCTGGTACGTGACCCGAATAAATGTATCCTCTGCGGCGACTGTGTACGTGCCTGTGAGGAGATTCAGGGAATCGGAGCACTGGGTTTTGCATTCCGTGGAACAGAAGCTATGGTAATGCCGGCATTTAACAAGAAGATCGCAGAGACAGAGTGCGTAAACTGTGGTCAGTGCCGTGTATACTGCCCGACAGGTGCCATTGCGATCAAAACTCATATGGATGAGGCATGGGAAGCACTTGCAGACCCGAACATCCGTGTAGTTGCACAGGTTGCTCCGGCAGTGCGTGTTGCAGTAGGCGACCATTACGGACTTACCAAAGGTAAGAGTGTTATGGGTAAAATCGTCAATGCACTTCACAGAATGGGCTTTGACGAAGTTTATGATACCTCTTTCAGTGCCGACCTTACCATTATGGAAGAGAGTGCCGAGTTCCTTGACAGGATCAAAAAAGGCGAGAAGCTTCCACTTCTTACCTCCTGCTGCCCGGCATGGGTGAAATTTATCACAGACCAGTATAAGGATTATATTCCGAATCTTTCTACCTGCCGTTCCCCGCAGGGAATGCTCTCTGCAGTAATCAAAGAGTACTTCCGTGATCCGCAGCACGCAGCAGGCAAGAAAACCGTCATGATCTCTATCATGCCATGTACAGCGAAGAAGGCAGAGGCAATTCGTCCGAACAGTTTCACAGACGGTGAACAGGATACAGATATTGTTATCACAACTACAGAGTTACTGCGCATGATCGATAACTTTGGCCTTGACTTCGCAACCCTTGATCCGGAAGCCTGTGATATGCCGTTTGGATTCGGTTCCGGCGGTGGTGTTATCTTTGGCGTTACCGGCGGTGTTACGGAAGCAGTTCTGCGCCGCCTGACTCCGGATCACAGCAAAGAAACCATGCATGAGATCGCAGAGTGTGGTGTCCGTGGTGATGAGGGAATCAAGGAATTTACCGTTCCTTATAACGGAATTGATCTGAAAATCTGCGTTGCCAGTGGTCTTGCAAATGCCAGAAAGGTTATGGACCAGGTTAAGAACGGTGAGAAAGAATATCATCTGATCGAGGTTATGGCATGTCGCCGTGGATGTATCATGGGTGGCGGACAGCCTACAAGATCCGGTGACAGGACGAAAGCTCTCAGAGCAAAAGGACTGTATAATGCGGATAATACGACCATCATCAAGAAATCCGATGAGAACCCGTTAGTTCTTGAACTCTACAACGGACTTCTGAAAGGCAAAGAGCATCATCTGCTCCACAATGAATCCTACTAAAAATATCTGCTGCATCCAACAGGTAAAAACATGTCCAAACGATAAATAACGAACAGGTCTTATGGTGTAGAGTTACACTGTAAGACCTGTTTTTTACAGGAATATTTTACTGTGCCCATACATATTTTATAACAATACATGAAGAGTGTGTGTAAATAATGATATGCAAGGGGGCTTATTTTATGGAAAATTTTCAGGTATACCGTGATATACAGGCCCGCACAGGGGGAGATATATACATAGGGGTCGTAGGACCTGTCCGCACAGGCAAATCTACTTTTATCCGCAGATTTATGGAGATTGTGGCACTCCCGCAGATGTCGGAGACGAAACAGGCAGAGATCAGAGATCAGCTGCCCTTAAGCGGCTCCGGCAAAATGATAACTACGGCAGAAACCAAATTTATACCGAAAGAAGCTGTTTCGATAACGTTGGGTACAGATCAGAAAGTAAAGATCCGTCTGATAGACAGTGTTGGTTTTCTGGTAAAAGATGCTGTGGGACATATGGAAGACGGAAAAGAACGAATGGTCAAAACTCCATGGTCCCCGCAGGCGATTCCGTTTCGCGAAGCGGCCCGTATAGGCACGCAGAAAGTGATCCGGGAGCATTCAACAATAGGAATCGTGATCACATCGGACGGCAGTTTCGGAGAACTGCCAAGAGAGAATTTTTCTGAAGCAGAGGAGAAAACGATACAGGAACTGAAACAGCAGCAGAAACCATTTATTGTTCTGGTCAATTCCCGGATGCCATACAAAGACGGGGCATTAAAAACAGCTGAAGAAATCCGGCAGAAATATCAGGTAACTGCATTGACTGTCAACTGCGACCAGTTAAGAAAAGAAGATATTTCCCGTATCCTGGAAAAAGTCCTGTATGAGTTTCCTGTCAGCCAGATCCGGTTCTATATCCCACGCTGGGTGGAAATGCTGCCTGTGGAGCACGAACTGAAGCAGCAGCTCCTTGCACAGATCCGTGACAAAATGAATGCGATACAGCATATCCGTGATGTCTCAAAGGAATCTGTAAATCTGTCTGGACCGTATGTGCAGGATTCGCTTCTGGAGGATATAGGACTGTCAGACGGAACAGTAAAGGTAAGGGTAAGGATAAAGGATGAATATTATTACCGGATGCTCAGTCAGATGAGCGGAATTGAAATAGAAAGTGAGTATGAGCTGCTTCATACCATGCGCGAGCTGGTCCATATGAAAGAAGAATATGTAAAAGTACAGGCTGCGCTGGAAGCAGTCCGTGGGACCGGCTACGGAGTAGTTGTACCAAAGCTGGAAGAGATAGAGATCGCACAGCCGGAAGTGATTCGCCAGGGAAATAAATATGGTGTCAAAATTAAATCAAAAAGCCCGTCGATCCATATGATCAAAGCCAATATAGAAACCGAAATTGCTCCGATCGTAGGAACAGAACAGCAGGCAAAGGATCTGATGCAATATATTGATGAAGGCAGTCAGCGCGGTGAAAGCATCTGGGAGACCAATATTTTCGGGAAATCTGTTGAACAGCTCGTGCAGGATGGTATCCGAAGCAAGATAGCGGCCATCAGTGAAGAAAGCCAGGTGAAGCTTCAGGATACCATGCAGAAAATTGTCAATGACAGCAAGGGTGGTCTGGTCTGTATTATCATATAGCAGGAAAATCCGACAGAGATATTGAGCAGCAACAATATGATCAGGTAACTGCATCTCAGGTAACTGCATCAATAGATATCTCATCTGTATCATCGGATGCCGGACTCTTTTCTCCTTCGATAACAACCTTGTTTGGGAGGCATACGATCGTGCCTCCTTTTTCATCGATTGCTTTCTGTTTCATGCACAGATGATCCGGGCATTCTGCCGAGATCATGCGTGCATGACCGTCTTTGATCTCGCAGACATTGGTATCATTGATCTTAATGATCTGGTCTTTTGCCAGAGAATAGGTACCATATTCTTCGCCGTCTACTGTAATGCGGACAGAACCATGTTTTCCACTGTTTATAAAGGACATTCCTCCCCATAATGCAAGTGCCAGAATAAGAATGCCGCCTATAAAAATGAGTTCTTTTTTCTTCAAAATAATTTCCGTCTTTCTTTCTTTATATATTAGCGGGTTGATGTAATCTTAACACGAACAAAAAAGAATGGCAACGGGTGTATGTTTGTGGTATGGTTAAATTAACAGGAAGCCGGATACTGTTCCGGCTGACCGCAGGATTACTACAGGAGGGATTTTATGGGAAAATATATCATGGCACTGGATGCGGGGACAACCAGTAACCGCTGCATTTTATTTAATGAAAGGGGAGAGCGCTGCAGTGTGGCACAGAGGGAATTTACCCAGTACTTTCCGAAACCTGGCTGGGTAGAACATGATGCAGATGAAATATGGGCGAGCATGCTCGGAGTAGCAGTAGAGGCAATGACAAAGATCGGAGCTGATGCGTCCAAAATTGCGGCAATAGGAATCACCAACCAGCGTGAAACTGCCATTGTATGGGACAGGAATACAGGAGAGCCGGTTTATCATGCCATTGTCTGGCAGTGCCGCAGGACTTCAGAATACTGCGATTCACTGAAAGCGAAAGGTCTGACAGAGAAATTCCGTGAGAAAACAGGTCTTGTGATCGATGCCTATTTCTCTGCAACGAAGATTAAATGGATCCTGGATCATGTAGAAGGAGCCAGGGAAAAGGCAGAAAAGGGTCAGCTTCTGTTTGGAACAGTAGAAACCTGGCTGATCTGGAAACTGACAAAGGGAAGAGTTCATGTTACAGATTATTCCAATGCATCCAGGACTATGCTGTTTAACATTAATACTCTGCAGTGGGATCAGGAAATCCTTGATGAGCTTGACATTCCGAAAGCTATGCTTCCGAAACCGATGCCATCCAGCTGTATTTACGGAAAAGCAGATCCGGCAGTTCTCGGCGGAGCCATCCCGATCGCCGGTGCTGCGGGAGATCAGCAGGCTGCGCTGTTCGGTCAGACCTGTTTCTGTGCAGGAGAAGCGAAGAATACCTATGGGACGGGCTGTTTTCTGCTGATGAATACCGGAGATCAGCCGGTATTCTCAAGAAACGGACTGGTTACTACGATCGCATGGGGACTGGATGGAAAAGTAACCTATGCACTGGAAGGCTCTATTTTTGTTGCAGGCGCTGCGATCCAGTGGCTGAGAGATGAACTGAAAGTCATCGATTCCTCCGAAGATTCCGAATACATGGCAAATAAAGTTTCCGATACACATGGCTGCTATGTAGTTCCTGCGTTTACAGGACTGGGGGCTCCTCACTGGGATCAGTATGCAAGAGGCACGATCGTAGGTATCACCCGCGGGGTAAATAAATATCATATCATCCGTGCAACTCTGGAGTCCATTGCCTATCAGGTAAATGATGTCTTAAATGCCATGAAGGCAGATTCCGGCATTAATCTGGCAGCATTAAAAGTAGATGGCGGAGCCAGTGCCAATAATTTCCTGATGCAGACTCAGGCAGACATTATCAATGCACCTGTCAACCGGCCATGCTGCGTGGAAACGACAGCAATGGGGGCTGCTTATCTGGCAGGACTGGCAGTCGGATACTGGAGCAGCAAAGAAGAAGTCCGCCAGAACTGGTCCATTGACCAGAAGTTTTATCCGTCCATCACAGAAGAAGCCAGACATGAAAAGATCAAAGGCTGGAATAAAGCAGTGAAATATTCTTATGGATGGGCGAAAGAAGATTAGGTATACATTGTTGAAAAAATGACAAATATCAGAAACTGCTTACATTTTATCAGCAAAGCTAAATAAAATTCAGTGTATTGACAAGCCGGCCGGGATGGTGGTACGGTAATACAGTAATTCCGGCAGATGCCGGAAAATATTTTAACCGAATCAAGTAAGTCCCCTGCTTCAATTGCAAAAAGCAATAAGCAGTGGGTGGGGACTTGCTTGTATCAGGAGTGGTCTAAGCCGCTCCTGATAAACTGTGGAGCAGTTATTCGGTTATGAGCAAGTAGCGAAGCGGATTGCGAATATCCGCTT
>CAVCYJ010000062.1:0-14372 GCA_963605995.1 Holdemanella biformis
TTCCTCCAGATAATATCTGATAATCTCACAGCCCACACTGACCAGTGCCTGTTCATACTCTGCAAAAGTCGGTGCCGGCAGGAGTGCTTTCTTCGGGTTCTGCGCTCTGCAAAGGGAAAAAATAAGGTCTGCGGCTCCATTGCCACAGATCAGATATTCTTTTTGTATATGTTCATAGGCTGCGATCGCTTCTTTCAGCGGACCGCAGCCTACACGCGGATAATCGCCAAGGTCATCCAGGCAGTCTGTGATCGCCTGCTTCACACTCTGCGGCGTTCCCAGCGGATTACAGTTTGCCGAAAAATCCAGGCAATGCTCATATCTATAAACATCGCCGCCATGTATATGTTTTGTCATTATTGTCTCCTGTCTTATCATCAAGGATATGTCAAACGGATAAAATCATCTGCTCCGCAGTTCGGTTAAAAAATCCAGACACGTACAGCCACATCTATCAGCAAAAATACCACCACACCCAGGATCGCTGTCGCATAAAGCAGACGGTTGGAGCGTCTGATATCTTCCACTTCTACAGGACGGATCGCATCTCCGATCGTCGGTTTCTCATACAGCTTTCCGAAATAATATGCGTTTCCGGCTAGCTGTACATCCAGCGCACCTGCCATCGCTGCTTCTGTCTGCGCAGAATTCGGGCTGGCATGATTTCGTCTGTCCCTGCGGTAAATCCTGGCTGCATTCTTTGTATCCATTTTTACAAATACAGTGGCCGCAACCATCAGCCATCCGGAGATTCTGGCAGGAATGTAATTCGCCACATCATCCAGCTTCGCAGCACAGCGTCCGAAATAGAGATACCTGTCATTTTTATAACCCAGCATGGAATCCATGGTATTGATCCCCTTGTAAAGAAACATCAGCCACACACCGCCGATCGCCATATAAAACATTGGCGCAATGATCCCATCAGAAGAATTCTCTGCTACCGTTTCTACTGCCGCTTTGGTCACGCCTTCTTCTGTAAGTGACTGGGTGTCACGGCCTACGATCATGGATACCGCATAACGCGCCTCGTCCAGCGTACCGTTTCTGAGTCTGTCATAGACTTTCATACTCTCTGTCTTCAGAGATTTCGTTGCCAGAAGCTGATAACACCAGAATGTTTCCAGAATAAAGCCCGCCCATGCAGAAATGCCATACAGGAAATGCAGGATCAGATACGGAATCCCGCCGCTGATCAGACAGACCAGAATTACTTCTGTGATGCCCGCTGCCAGTTCTCCGTTATTGGTCTTCGGAAAAATCTTCCGGAGTATTTTCTCCAGAAATGCGATCAGATTTCCGATCAGGCAGACCGGATGATAGAGCCATCTGGGGTCTCCTATGATAAGATCAAGAATAAAGCCTGCCGCAAGTGCGGCTATACTGTAATAAACCATACTTTAAACCAAACTCCCCCTATGATATTCCAGACATTTAAGCAGAAAGGCTTTCGGAACCCCCGGATTTCCGTAATAATATAAATGCGGATATCCTGCCAGCAGGCTTCCGGTACTGTGTATACAGTCCCACCCCCGTTTACTGAGCGGTTTCGCCGCATGGAAATCACTGCCGCAGTTTTCCGAATCAAAATAGTGAAACTCGTGAGCAGGGATTTCGCCTGCTTCTTCTGATGCTGTACCAAAGACCGGCTTTTTGGCTGTCAGTGTAATGTAGCCGAATCGGGTTAGCTTCGGAGTCCGAAAGCATTTTCCCGGGATTATGCCACACGTTCTGCGGCTGACCCCGTTCATATCCTCCATCTGTTCGTGAAGATACATAAAACCACCGCACTCTGCCATACATGGCATACCGCCGCCAAGTACCTGTGCGATCTCCGTTTTCATGGAGCTGTTACGTTCCAATGCTTCTCCGTTTAATTCCGGATATCCTCCATAGAGCAACATTCCATCCAGATTTTCCGGAAGATGCACATCATGAACAGGCGAAAATTCCACCAGTTCCGCTCCCATTCCCTGAAGCAGACGGAAATTATCTTCATAGAAGAAACAGAAGGCCTCATCCTTCGCCACTCCGATCCTTACTTTCTCCGGCAGTCTGAAGTCAAATGCAGGATTCTTCCGTGACAGAGATTCCGGTACATTCAGATCCGGTGCATTTTCAGCAAGCGCAAGAATCCTGTCAATCTCAAGAGTATCCTCAAGTACACCTGCCAGCTTCTGCAATCGTTCCTTCAGATTGGTGATCTCCTCCGGAAGTACCAGTCCCAGATGACGGCTCTCGATCACACAATCCTCTACTTTCGGAACATATCCAAGCACTTCGATGCCAAGCTGTTCTTCCACCAGCTTCTTCATTCTCGGATAGAGCATCGGAGACATCTGATTAAAGATCACGCCCTTAATATGGCTGTTCTCTTTATATTCCATAAATCCCCTGATATAGGCAGCCAGTGAAATACTCATGCCCCTGCTGTTCACGATCAGGATCACAGGCGTATCCGTCGTATCTGCCAGATCATAGGCACTTGCTTTCGTGGAGATTCCTCCCACACCATCGTAGAAGCCCATGACCCCTTCCATTACTGCAATGTCACAGTCTGTGGCATTTCGTCCCAGCAGATATCTGGTTATGTCGGCATCTGTAAAAAAAGTATCCAGATTTCGTGATTTCGTTCCGATAACTCTGGAATGAAACATCGGATCTATGTAATCCGGCCCGCATTTAAAAGAAGCCACTTTCATTTTTCTGTTGACCAGTGCCTGCAAAAGCCCGCAGGTGATCAGCGTCTTACCGCTGCCGCTGGCTCCTGCTGCAAGAAGTACTCTTGGAATTTTCATTCTGATTCTCCTCTTGTTTTTCCGTAAATCCAGCTTCCGCCCACTGCTTATTGCTTTTTTGCAATCGAAGCAGAGACCTCTCTGATTCAGATCCGGCGGATAAAATCATCCGCATTCGCCTGATTCGGTTAATTATTTCTGCGGATTCTGCAATGTAATGATATAAATCGGATTCTCTCCCATCATCATATGATAACGTCCGATTGCCTTCGAACGTGCCACACCAAGCTGAACGATCTCATTTTCCTCAAATCCGAACTCTTTTGCCGTTTCCAGTGCCTCTGCCACTGTTTCCAGTGTGATACAGTTGATCACAATGCGAACCTGCGGATTCTTTTCGATCAGAAGTTTTACGATCTCTTTCAGATTTCCGGAAGAACCGCCGATAAATGCATGAGTCGGTACCGGCAGGTCTGTCAGTGCTTCCGGCGCAAGTCCTTCAACAACCTCCAGATTATCTGCCGCAAATTTCACCTTATTTCGGTGGAGCAGTTCTACTGCATCTTCTTTCTTCTCGATCGCCCAGACTTTGCCCTGATGTGCGCGAAGTGCCATTTCTATTGATAACGAACCTGTTCCTGCCCCTACATCATAACAGATAGACTCTTCCGTCAGACGCAGTTTGGAAAGAGACACTGTACGCACTTCTTCCTTTGTCATCGGTGCTTTGCCTCTGATAAATTCTTCATCTTTAATCCCGTGGGTTTCCAGACGTTTTGGGGCAGATTCATTCACTGCGCAGATGACAGATAAGGGATCTCCGACGTATCCGGTCAGTTCATCTGCTTTTTTTACAAAAATCTTCTCATTATTATAGGAAAGATTTTCTCCTACACAGAGGAGCACATCGCCCATTCCATAATCCACAAGCTTCTTCGCCAGGACAGCCACGCCATCTGAGGTTCCGAGGATGGCAAATACTTTCTTTTCATTGCGGATATGAGAAATCAGATTACATCCTCTGCCATGAGCACTGACGATCTTTGCATCATCCCAGGAAAGTCCGATTTTTGACATAAAGTAGACTACAGAAGAAATCCCGCACTGAACCTGGATCTCCGGTTCTGCGGTATCCTGACGCAATACATCCAGAAGTTTCTTAGCCCCGCTGTAGAAGCCAACATCCCCCGACAAAACGATCACAATGTTGCTGTATTCCGGATGTAAATCAATATAATCTTTGATTTCCTGGCTTCTGTATTCTATAAACACATCCTGTCCCGGACGTTTCACGGAATCCACCATTCTTCTGGCTCCGATCAAAAGGTCTGCCTGATCCAGACTGTTCTTTCCCTGTACAGTCAGCATCTGCGGACTTCCCGTTCCGATTCCCAGAAGCGTGATCTGCGGCTGATGAGTAAGGGAGAAATACTCTGTCAGAAATCTCTTACATTCTTTTACAGACATTCCTTCCTCTTTCAGAGGACGTCCGATGATCACAGGAACCGCACCACATTCCAGTGCAGCATCAATCTTGTCCTGAAATCCGCCTGCCTTTCCTGTATCCTTTGTCACCAGATATTTGCAGTCATACTGTTTCAGCATCGCCGCATTTAACTCTCTCGAAAAAGGTCCCTGCATTCCGATGAGATGTTTTCCCTCAAATCCAAGTTCTGCGCAGGCTTTCATAACATTTGGCAGAGAAAGAACTCTGGCATAAAGACGATCCTGATAATCTTTCATTCCGGTAAAGCCCGCCAGTTCCTTACTTCCTGTTGTAAGCAGGACATTTCCCTGTGTCTGATCCAGATATTGGGCTGCCGCCTGAACACTTTCCACATAAACAGCCTTATCCTCATGACCGCCGGATTCACGCAGCACTCTTTTGTAAGGTGTCTGTGTCTGCCCGCAGGCTGTACGGATATTTAGCGTCACCTCCGCTGCATAAGGATGTGTCGCATCCAGCACCATCTTTGGCTTCTCCTGCGCAAAAACCTGTTCCATAGCCGCTTCGTCCAGTCTTCCGGTCTGTACAGTAAGATATTCATTTTCCGTAAGAGATTTGCTGCCATACTCCGTTGCAACAAACCCCATTGTCTTTATCTGATGTTCTGCCAGAAAACGGCAGATCTCATATCCTTCTGTTGTTCCTGCAAAAACAAGGACTTTATACATTCTTATATCCTCTCGGTGTTACCATCTTGTGGTTCAGTTCTTTTGTCTGGGAATTTCCGATAAATACGGTGGTAAACATATCCACCTGTGTATCTCTCAGTTCTTTCAAAGTCATGACATGAGCTTCCTCGCCCTCTCTTGCGATATTGGAAACTGTACCGCAGATGGTATCCGGTGATTTGTATTTCATCATCAGATCACAGGCTTTCTGCAGATAGTCATGGCGTTTCTTACTTGACGGATTATAGAGACATACTACGAAATCTGCCTGTGCTGCTGCCAGAAGTCTTGCCTCAATCTTTTCCCATGGGGTAAGAAGGTCACTTAAACTGATCAGACAGAAATCATGGATCAGCGGTGCACCCAGAACTGCCGCACCGCCTGTGGCTGCCGTTACACCCGGGATGATCTCCAGTTCTGTTTCCGGATAGTTCACGCCAACCTCATACATCAGTCCTGCCATACCGTAAACTCCAGCATCCCCGCTGCAGATCATGGAAACAGTTTTGCCTTTCTTTGCTTCCTCGAAAGCGAGGACACAGCGGTCTACTTCTTTCTTCATCGGTGTGGTCATAAATTCTTTTCCCGGGAAATATTCTTTTACCAGGTCAACGTATACCGTATATCCGATGATCGCATCACTTTCATTCATTGCCCGGATTGCCTTACCTGTCATCTGGTCATAAGCTCCCGGTCCGATCCCGATTACATATATTTTACTCAAAATGTATCCTCCATTCTCTGGCTGCCACTGCTGTGGTCACACCGTTTTCTCCGTTTTTCTTCTGAAGCAGGTTTCCATTGCCGCTGGCAAGGACTGCGCTTCTCTCACAGACATTGTCTACACCTGTGATCTTTTTTACAAAAGGTGAAGGGGTAAATTCTCCCGGCACCTGTTTCAGTTTTTCTTCTGTATAAGTGATAAACGGAATCCGCCAGTCTTCTGACAATGACAGGATCCCCTGTTCGTCTTTTTTCAGATCAATGCTTGCGATCTGTTCAAATGCCTGTTTATACAGGCCAGACCTGTCAAGAACTTTCCGTGCAGCCTCTGCGATCCCCTGAGCTTCTTTTCCTTTTCGGCATCCTATGCCCAGGCTCAGACACCTGGGAACAACCTGTGTGGTGGATGAGAAAGGCATGCAGGATGTGTGAACCGTAACTGCAACCCCGCAGTTGATATCTGCTGCTTCTGATCTTCCGGCTGTGAATGGTAGTTTGTCTGCGGGATTTTCTGCTGTTTCGGCAGATACCTCCGGGACTGTATTCACTGCTTCAACCGGAATTCCATATTTATCACACAGAATTAATCCTTCCGGAAGCTCATGCCCTACAGGAAATTCACTGTAAAATCCGACTTTCTTTCCTGCCAGAAGTGCTGCTGAAACCTCTTTTGCTGCCTTCATGTTAAAAATGCTGCAATTGTTCTTCTTTGCAAAAACATCCACTGCAAATCGGTGATGCAGGTCTGTGGCTGTTGTGACTACCGGTACTGCGTTCAGTATTTTTGCAGCCTTTAACGCAAGTTCATTAGCACCGCCCAGATGTCCGGACAACAGGGAAATAACAAATTTTCCGCACTCGTCTATTACCAGTACTGCTGGGTCTGATTTCTTTGACACCACATATGATGCAATGCTGCGGACTGCTATCCCGGCAGCCCCGATGAAGATCAGTGCATCTGAATCAGCGAACCTCCCGCCCGCCCAGGCAGAGATGCTGACCTTTATGGAATCCGGCAGATATTTACTTTTTTTATCAAGCACAGTTGTCATTCCTGCCGCCTCCAGACCACGGCACAGTTTTTCCCCTGTATCCAGACCGGTAAGGCTGAAACATATGAGCGCAATCTTCATTTCTCTCTCCCAATCTGAACTTATGAATGATGTGTCTTTGTCGCCTCACGAAACTCTGTTGTAAATTCCGGGTCATACAGTTTTGATCTGTCATAATGTCCCGCCGCTACTGTATCTCCGATGATCATCAGCGCAGTCTTTGTGATATTATTCTCTGCCGCAGTCTTCGCAAGAGTTCCAACTGTGCAGACAAAGGTTTTCTGCTCCGGCCAGGTTGCCTTGTATACGATAGCTGCCGGTGTGTCTGCTGTGTATCCGCCCTCGATCAGACGTCTGCTCAGTTCTTCCAGCATTCCGGTGCTTAAGAATACGACCATGGTTGCCTGATGTGCCGCAAAAGACTGGATGCTCTCCCTGGACGGAACCGGAGTTCTGCCTTCCATACGGGTGATGATCACGCTCTGGGAAATATCCGGCAGAGTATATTCCAGATTCAGGGCACTTGCCGCACCGCAGAATGCGCTGACTCCCGGACAGTAATCATAGGCGATCTTCTTCTCATCCAGAATATCCATCTGCTCACGGATCGCACCGTAGATGCATGGATCTCCTGTGTGGAGCCGTACGGTTGTCTTTCTTTCTGCTTCTGCTTTCTCAATTACATGGATTACCTCTTCCAGAGTCATTTTTGCACTGTTATGGATGGTGCAGACATCTTTTGTATATTCCAGAAGTTTTGGATTTACCAGAGAGCCTGCATAAATAACCACATCTGCTTCCTCCAGATATTCTTTTCCTCTTACTGTGATAAGATCCGGTGCTCCCGGACCTGCCCCTACGAAATGTACCATGTTTCTTCCTCCTTCGCACACTCTTTTTTTATTATTTCAGGCAGCTCAGATAAACCTGCCGCCATTCTGCTCATTGATCTTTTTTATCAGTTTCTCTGCATCCGCAGTCTGTCCCAGATATCCATACGTATTATTAAAGATTACTGCTCCCAGCAAAATCTGCTCATAGGACCTGTGATTTAAATAAAACTGGATTCTTTCCAGTATTTCCTTCATGGTTTCCTGCATGATCTGATACCTGTCCAGTATTTCCAGTGCCTCGTCTGTGGTAGATGCGTTCAGGATCTCCTGTGCACATTCCAGCGGAGCACCTGCACGGATCGCGTTGGATGCCAGGACTTCCATTCTGCCGTCTGCACTGTGAGAATGTGTATTCATGATCCCGGCAGCAACCTTTACAAATTTTCCGATATGGGCTATAAACAGGATTCCCTTGACTCCCAGATCAACAGCCATATCTATGGTTTCTCCTACATAATTGCTGCATTTGATATTTTTTTCATAGGGAAGATTCATATGTTCCCGCAGATAATCTGCACCGTAATTTCCCGGTGTGACCAGCAGATATTCCTCTCCCTGTGCGAAATGCTGCTTCATTTCCACATTGATGCTCTGGACGAGGGCAGCCTCACTCATCGGTTCCACAATACCTGATGTTCCGAGGATTGAGATCCCGCCTACAATACCAAGACGCGGATTAAAAGTCTTTTTGCCGATCTCAACACCCTCCGGGACAGAAATGATGATCTTTAAGCCTCCCTCATAGTCATACTTCTCAGACATCTCTGCTGCCGCCTTAAGGATCATCGCCTTTGGCACCGGATTGATCGCAGCTTCTCCTATTTTCTGGGAAAGTCCGGCTTTTGTCACTCTGCCGACGCCAGTCCCTCCATCTACAACAATTCCAGGTTCCTTTGTCTTTTCCACAGAAGCATAGACCAGGATTCCGTTGGTAGTATCCGGATCATCTCCCGCATCTTTTTGGATGGCACAGGTGACCTTATCAGGTTCCATCCGGATATCTTTCAGCTCCAGCGTAAGCAGAATTCCCTTCGGTGTCATCAAAGTTACCGTTTCCAGTTTCTGTCCACTCAAAAGCATCCCGGCCGCACCTTTACACGCAGCGGCCGCACAGGAACCTGTCGTATATCCAAACCGCATCCTTTTATTTCCACGGATTACATAGTAATCTTCCAGTCCGTTCTTCATGATCTCTCCTTTTTACGCATGAACATCTCCTATTACATGAAAAGAGGGATTTTGGTGTACAACAAAATCCCTGAAATAACCTCTGGTTGCCGCAGATTCTATATGCTTTTTCGAGTTTATTTTCCGACAATTATTATATAATTTTGCAGTATAAAAGTCAACGTATTTCGCCCTGGAGCGTATTTGAAAATGCATGTTAGGTTACTGTTCACACAACCTTGTGTTCCAGCCATTTCCGGCTGTGGAAACGGATCCCGAAAATGATCCCTCTTACTGTCCAGTCAGTGAACATTCCGATCCAGACCGCCATTGGTCCAAAGCCCTGAAAACGGATCAGGTATACACAAAGACAGAATCTGAATGCCCACATAGTAATACATGATGTAAGCATGGAAAATTTTACATCTCCTGCGGCTCTCAGGCCATATGCCGGGACAAAGCCCATTACCCATACGACTGGTTTAACGATCGTGATCCAGGACACCATATGGAAGCACATTTCTGCACTCTCGGGTTCCATTCCGCCCAGCTTCGTTATCGGAACAGTCAGTGCAAATACAAGGAGACAGCTCACAATAATAATAATTTCCGCAAGAAGGCTCAATTTCTTAATGTAGTAAACTGCTTCGTCCTTTCTTCCGGCACCCAGGCACTGACCGACTACAGTCATAAGACCGATCCCTACTCCGATAGCTGCAATACCGTTAAGATTCTCAAGGATATTCGTCATTGCCTGAGCAGCAATAGCAGTCGTTCCCAGTGTAGATACCGAGGACTGGATCGTCAGTTTTCCAAGCTGAAACATACTATTCTCTACTCCGGACGGGATTCCCAGCGAGAGGATCCTGCCGATCATCTTTCCATCCGGCCGGATCCGGCAGTAATCCCTCACTACGATCGGCTGTCTGTCCAGCCGCAGCTGCCAGAGTACCACCACCGCGCAGAAGATCCTGGATGCCAGTGTCGCAATGGCTGCCCCGGCCACTCCCATGTGAAATACCCAGATCAGAACTGCATTTCCGCCAATGTTGATACCATTGGAGATTATCGAAACCACCATAGGTCCTCTGGTATTTCCCTGAGACCTGAACACGGATGCCCCGGCATCATAGAGCGCGATAAACGGAAATGATAATGCAGTGTAGAAGAAATAAATCCTGGAAGCAGTCATAACATCTGCTTCCACTTTTCCGAATATCAATTGTAACAAAGGCATACGGAATACCAGGCACAGCGCAGTTACTGCTACAGATATCGCAGTGATGATAAATAACACCTGTCTGGCTGATTTATTTGCCATTTCGTGATTTTTCTGTCCTATGTACTGCGAACAGATGATCGCACCGCCTGCCGCCAGTGCCGAAAAAGCCTGGATCACCAGTACATTAATGGAATCCACAAGAGATACAGCTGATATAGCTGCGGAACCTACATTGCTGACCATCATCGTATCAACAGTTCCCATCAGGGAATTCAATACCTGTTCAAAGATCACCGGAACCAGCAGGTTTCGAAGCATTCTGTTTGTAAAAATATGTTGTTGTTCGTCCATCTTTCCCCCACAAATTTATTTTCTTTTTCTGATTATACGCTTATTTTTGGGGGATGCAAGGGAATAATCTATATTTTTTTGCAACTTGTTATCTTATGGAAAATCTGATACATTACTATATAGTACAGCGAAAATATCAAAAGAAAGCAGACACAATTATGCAGAGAATCATTGAATATACAATTTCTGAGAATATACATCCAGTCACCATTCTGGACTTTCTGAAAAGAGAAGGGTTTTCCCGTCATATACTGAGTTCCATGAAAAATGTCCCGGACACGATCATCCTCAACGGCTGCCGCGGCTTCGGACGGTCTGTTCTCTCACCCGGAGATCATTTAATGATCACAGTTCCTGAAACAGAATCTGGCGGAAATATCATACGTACAAAAATGGATCTGGCAATCCTCTATGAAGATGAAGATCTTCTGGTGATCAACAAGCCTGCCGGAATGCCGGTACATCCATCGATGGGAAATTATGAAAATACTCTGGCAAATGGTATTGCCTGGTATTTTGCAGAAAAGGGAGAAGATTTTGTTTACCGGTGTATCAACCGGCTGGACAGGGATACTACCGGCGCACTGATCCTTGCCAGGAATCCTCTGAGTGCTGCCATTCTGTCTGTACAGATGAAAAACCGCCAGATCCGCAGGACTTACCTGGCACTTGCAGATGGAGTTCTTCCCAGATCAGGTACCATTGATGCGCCGATTGCCCGAATGGAAGGATCCGTGATCACGCGGGAAATAAATTTCGAAACCGGAGAGTCGGCAGTGACTCACTATGAACGGCTGGCAGTCGGCAGAGAATATTCTCTTGCCGAACTTCATCTGGAAACAGGACGCACCCACCAGATCCGGGTGCATATGAAATATATCGGACATCCTCTTCCGGGAGATTATCTGTATAATCCGGATTACCGCAGAATCCAGAGACAGCCCCTTCATTCGTATCAGCTTGAATTTACCCATCCTGTCACAAAAGAGCCCGTGCTCTTTACTGCACCGGTTCCTGAAGATTTCATTTCCGCCTTCTGATATTTCCTGTCTGATAAGCTGTTTTCGGTCAGGCGGATAAAATCATCTGCTTCGCTGCCTGGCTCTGCACCGGATAACTGCTCCGCAGACGATTTTCAATGGATTTTGACTTGTAACCGTGAAGGTGCTGAACAGTTACTTGTTTTTTTCATAAATATACAGAAGCCCTCTCAGAAGGAGTTCTTCATCCAGAATGATCTTTCTTTTACAATGCGGAACAATCTTCTTTGCCAGACCGCCGGTTGCCACTACTGTAGCCTTCTCACCAAGTTCTTCCTCAATCCGGTCAATGATTCCATCCAGGGCTGCCGCATTACTGTAAAGAACTCCGCTTTTCATACACTCGATCGTATTTTTGCCAATTACATGCTTCGGAGCATCAATGCTGATTCCGCTGAGCTGGGAGGCTCTCGCAGTAAGAGCATCCAGTGAAACCCCTACCCCCGGCAGGATCATTCCACCCACGTACTGCTTCTTACTGTTGACAACAGACGCTGTAGTTGCAGTCCCCATATCAATCAGGATCAGAGGCACCGGGTAGTTCGCGATTCCTGCCACTGCATCTGCAACCTGATCTGCGCCGAGCTGTCCCGGATTATCCATCATGATATTAAGTCCGGTCTTCACACCAGGTCCAAGAACTATCGGTTCTTTTTTCAGGATTTTCTCTGCCGCCAGCTTCGCAATATTCGTGATCTGCGGCACTACAGAAGAAATAATGCATCCCTCAATATCAGCCTTTTTGATATGATAGATATCAATAACATTCTTAATATCTACCGCATATTCCAGTTCTGTCTTTGTGCGGTTCGTAGACAGCCGCTCTATGAAATATGTCTTCCGGTCATCAATACATCCCACCACAATGTTCGTATTTCCAATATCAATTGCTAAAATCATACTTATTTATCTCCATTTTAATTTTCCCGATCCGGTCAAATACGGGGCTGTCACACCGAATGCATTCTATATCAGATGCAGCATGAACAGCCTGTTTTATCTCTGCATTTTGTATAAATAATGTTCCGTGTGACAACCCCGATTATTTTTTTATTTATTTCCGGTTAATACAGCCGTCCTGAGATATCAGTTCAGGCAGCAGTTTTACCACAACTGTCCGCAGCCTTCTGCGCCGGGATCAGGTGCGCCCTGAAAAGAGCTGTGCCTACAGCTCCTGCGATCACGGTTGACGATATCATTTCGCAGACAGCATTGATTCCAACCAGCATGCAGCATCCAATGATCACGTTTCTTCCGCCCAACAGACCTTTCACATATTCAGTATTTCCGAACAACCCTACCAGGGTTGACATAAAGAATAATGTGTTCAGAAATGCGGAAAAGAATCCTGTTACTGCGCAGGATACATACACATTTATCTTCTTACGCATAGCCCTGTAAATATATCCAAGGCAGATTCCGTCAAGAACACGCGGCACAAATACCAGAACAAATGTCAGAACCGGATTAACACTAAACAGTATAGATCCCATTACACTTGTACCGCCAATTCCAATACACTGTCCGAAGCTTGTCAGTCCAAAGACAGCACCTGCAAAAGCTCCGCCTGTCGGTCCGAGTACAATCGCGCTGATCGCAACCGGGATCACATTAAAAGTGATTGCCAGTGGTCCGATGTTCAGATATCCCAGTGGTGTGTAGGCCATCAGCAGAAGAACTGCTGTCATCAGGCCAAGCATGGTGAGCTGTGTTGTCGTGAATTTCTGTGTTTTCATTTTTTTCCTCCTTGTTACCGTTCCGTTTCCGGATACAATACGGTGCTGGAAAGCAGATCTGAGATTTTCCCCTGCGGGATTTCTGCTTTTCAATAGCCAAGCGGATATTCGCAATTCTCTCCGCTACGTGGCTCTATACCGAATAACTGCTTATTGCTTTTTGCAATTGAAGCAGGGGACTTACTTGATTCGGTTAAATTTTTCTCTTCTTTACTGCTCCTTATCAGAAGTCAGCAGAAGAATTTTATCCAGGATCTTAAGGGCTGCATCCTCCTTGCTCATAAGTGGGAGTGATACTTCCTCATCCTGTGTGATCAGAGTCAGCACATTGGTATCTCCCTGAAATCCGGCACCCGCAACCTTTACATTGTTGGCCGCTACCATATCCAGGTTCTTCTTTGTGAGCTTGGCTCTGGAATTACCGATCACATTCTGTGTTTCCATGGAGAATCCGCAGAGGAACTGTCCCTCTCGTCTGTGTTCTCCGAGATATTTCAGAATATCATCTGTTCTCTCCAATTCTATGGACATCTGTCCGTCACTCTTCTTGACCTTCTCGTCACTGACCTTCGCAGGACGGTAGTCTGCTACTGCTGCTGCCTTGACGATGATATCCTGTTCATCACTGACAGAAGTCACCGCCTCATACATCTCCTTTGCAGTCACAACAGGCACCAGCTTTACAAACATTGGCGGTTCGATGCCAGTACGTCCGCTTACCAGCGTGACATCTGCGCCGCGAAGCATAGCCGCTTTTGCAATGGCATAGCCCATTTTTCCGGAAGAATGATTGGTAAGATATCGTACAGGATCAATGGCTTCCTGTGTAGGACCTGCTGTTACCATGATCTTCTTTCCCTTCAGATCCTTTTCACAGGCAGTTTCTCTCTCAATATATGCCAGCAGTGTCTCAGGTTCCGGCATCTTGCCCGCACCTGTATCACCGCATGCCAGATATCCGCTGGCTGGTGCGATCACTTCATATCCGTAATGTTCCAGGAGCTTAAGGTTATCCCGTACGACAGGGTTTTCAAACATATTTGTATTCATGGCGGGCGAAATAAATTTCTTACATCTGCAGGCCATGATCGTAGTAGTGAGCATATCATCCGCAATTCCATGCGCCAGCTTGCCGATCACATTTGCACTTGCAGGTGCGATCATCACTACATCGGCCTTCTTTGCAATAGAGACATGCTCTACCTGAAACTGAAAATTCCGGTCAAAGGTATCTACCAGACATTTGTTGCCTGTGAGAGTTTCAAAAGTGATCGG
>CAVCYJ010000063.1:0-13717 GCA_963605995.1 Holdemanella biformis
GAATTTCTCACCGAGGATTCTCTGGATTCTATTCTTTCCTATTGTCTGCTGCAAAAAAATATTTCAGAACTCGCATCTTTTCTGGACGTTTCTGAAAATCTTGCACAGAGAATTGTGAATCAGCGAAATCTCCTGCAGGGATTTTCCCGGTCTGCCTGTGTGCTGAAAACCAAAGAACTTACCCTGACAAGGATCCGGCGTGCGCTGCTTCATATCATCCTTAACATCCGTCAGGTGCCCGAACAGATTCCCTATGCGCGTGTTCTGGGCTTTCGCCGCCAAAGCAGTTCTCTGTTAAAAGCGATCAAAAAAAACAGCACCATTCCTGTGATCACCAGACCTGCCGATGCCTCTGCACTGCTAAATGGTCAGTCTCAGACATTATTTGAAGAAACCACCTTTGCTTCCAATCTGTATGAATCTCTTCTCGCTCAGAAAAGCAACCGAAAATTTATTCACGAATACGAAAAGCAGATTGTTATCCTGTAGCAAAAAAGAACCGTATGTGTCATTTTCCGGCTTTTGCCGGTTTTTCACATATGGTTCTTTTCTGTTTTTTCCGTCATGGTGTTTCTCTTATTTTTCTCCTGAAAGAAGAATACGGTCATTATCCAGCATCTTGCCGGCTCCTGTCTTAAATTTGTCAAGAAGTCCCTCTACAGTCAGGCCCTTCTTCTCTTCTTCACGGATATCCAGCACAATGTTACCGGAATCCATCATCAGGATGCGATTTCCCAGGTCCAGCGCTGACTGCATATTGTGAGTGATCATCAGGCAGGTAAGCTGATGTTCTTCTACGATCCGCTTCGTAAGGTTTAGTACTTTCTCCGCAGTTCCCGGATCCAGAGCTGCCGTGTGCTCATCCAGAAGCAGAAGTTTCGGCGGGTTCATTGTCGCCATAAGAAGTGTCAGTGCCTGTCTCTGTCCACCCGAGAGAAGTCCTACCGGCTGAGTCATACGCTCCTCAAGCCCGATATCCAGAAGTTTCAGTTCTTCGCGGAAATGCTCTTTCTCCTGTCTGGATACGTGAGAAAGCCATCCGCCCTTTCCTGCCGCAAGTGCCAGATTCTCTTCTATAGTCATACCCGGTGCGGTTCCTCTCATGGGATCCTGATACAGACGACCGATGGTCTTTGCACGAATATGCTGCGGCATAAACGTGATGTCCTCTCCATCCAGCATAAGCACACCGGAATCTGTAAGAAAATCTCCGCAGATCGCATTAAATAAAGTGGATTTACCTGCACCATTAGAACCGATGATCGTTGCAAAATCACCTTTCTCCAGGTTCAGTGATAAGTCTTTAATCGCCCTTTTTTCATTTACCGTACCCGGATTAAAAGTCTTGGAAATATGTTCTACCTTCAGCATAAATCACTGTACTCCCTTCCTGTGAGTCATTCTTCTCTTAATCTGCGGCCACTGTTTCTTCAGGTACGGACCCGAGATAGCCAGCACAACGATCACAGAAGATACCAGCTTCAGCATAAATGCCGGCATATTAAATCTCAGCGCAACGGTATACACCAGGCGGAAAATAAAAGATCCAAGCACCATACCTACTGCCCTTACGAAAATTCCGCCCCTGCCAAGGATCGTACCGCCGATCAGCAAAGAGGCAAGTGCGATGGTAACCATTCCCTGTCCGATGTTGATATCAACAGACTTCTGTGACTGAGACAACAGACATCCGGAAAGCGCTGTAAAGGAGTTCGCTACGCAAAGACCTACGATCGTTGTAAATACCGGGTTAATGGATGAAGATTTTACCATATCTGCATTGTTTCCGGTTGCTCTGATCGCCAGACCAAGTCTGGTCCTTAAGAAAAACACAAGGAAGGCGATCACGATGGCCACTGCAATAAAGGCAACGACAATATCTCCTCTTCCTTTCAGCGGTGTATTTTTCAATGTTTCTTTCATCATGGAAAATACCGTCTCTGTCCGATTCATATTGATCAGGGAAGAACCTCCCATCACCGCAATATTCACAGAATAAAGGCCTGTATTTACGATAATTCCGGCAAGAAGACTGTCAACTCCCAGCTTCGTCTGAAGTATGGCAGTTACAAATCCGGAACACACTCCTGCAGCCATTGCCGCAAAAATTGATAAGAAAGGATGTCCGCTGACTGCCACTGCCGCCCCCACTGCTGCCCCAAGTGTGAAACAGCCATCAGTGGAAAGGTCACAGACATTCAGCATGGAATAGCTGAGAAACAGGGCAAGAACTGTCAGCGAACAGATCAGGCCAAGTTTAAGTGCGGTCTCCCCAAGAGAGAGTATAGTCGCAATAGTCACGATAATTTCCTCCAGTTTGTACTTAATTATTACATTCAACGAACAGCAACAGAAAAAATATCTGCTGCTGTTCGTTTCAATTCAGATCAATAATTATTTTTCTACTTCATCAAAGCTCTCTGCTGTAACGATTTCATTTACCTGTGTACATAATGGTTCGAAAGCTTTCTTAACAGTTTCGAGATCAAGTCCGAGTCCTTCGCAGGTTTCTGTGTTTACAGTTGCAGTACCATTATCAAAAGTTTCAACAGGTGTTGTTGCAGGATCTGCATCATTTATAAGAATGTCTGCGATCATATCTGCCGTCTTCTGTCCAAGGTTTGCATAGTCAACGCCATATCCGACAAAGGCACCATTTAATGCAAAGGAATCAGCTCCTGTATACTGCGGGATTCCTGCATCAATGAATTTCTCATAGATAGAAAGCTCTGCTGTCATAATCGTGTTGTCAGTTGGTGTAAATACCGCATCTACTCCGTCAGCCACCAGCGCATCTGCCGCAAGCTGTACCTCATCTGTTGTGGTACCGGTACGCTCTACATACTCGATTCCCTCTTTATCCAGATAATCCTTCGCTTCCTGGATCGCTGTTGTGGAAGAATCCTGTCCGATATCATATAAAAGTCCGACCTTCTTTACATCCGGGTTTACTGCCTGGATCAGTTTCATGATGGAAGCAGTATCCAGATAATCACTGGTACCTGTAATATTTGCTCCAGGTGCATCAAGATCATCTACAAGGCCGCTTCCTACAGGGTCAGATACTGCGGAGAATACAACCGGTGTATCGGTTCCTTCCGTTGCGGACTGCATACGCATTGCTACAGGTGTCGCAACACCTACCATCAAATCTACATTATCAGCCTGAAAATCAGAAATGATCTGTTCCATAACATTGGCATCTGCATTACAGTTATCATAGGATACATCAAAAGTCACATCTTTTTCTTCACCGATCTCTTTCAGACGGGACTGGATATTATCCACGATCTGATTAAGGGAAGCATCATCTACATAGTTGCAAATACCGATCTTGAAATCCTGTGCCATAACCGGTGATGCCATCATCATAGTTGCCATTGCTGTTGCTGCGATTGCTAATACTCTTTTTTTCATCGTCCTTTTCCTCCTGAACTGAAATCTCTGTACATAAAAAAATCCGTCACAAGCTATCTGCTGCTTGAGACGGTAATAAGAATCTTATTATCGCGGTACCACTCAAATTGACGAATCGTCCACTTTCTCATGTACAAACATACACTCCTGATTTATAACGGGTTCGGTTCCCGTCGGTGCCTACTCTCACGCTTATAAAGATTTCGGACCGCCCTCGAAAGGCCATTCAACGATCAGCTTCATACGGCATCCCACCAACTGCCGCTCTCTGGAATGATTCTTAATCACTTACTCTTCTTTCTCATCGGTTTTGATGTGTTTACTTTACCACGCTAATGTACATATGTCAAGACATTTATTTTTTTCTTCTTTCAACACCTGTTTTCCTCACTGGTCAGCAACGGTATGTTGTGTTAAAATACCAGGTAGAAAATATATACCGCCAGTAAACGGCAGTAACTAATTTATACAGAAATGAGGAATATGCTATGTCAACTGCAAAAATGGTCTTTCACGGAAGTGATATCGAAAAAATATGTGAAGTCTATCATCTAAAACAGGAGGACATCGTGAAATTCGGTGCCAACGTAAATCCGCTGGGACTTTCTGAAAATGTAAAGCAACAGCTCGCCGGCCGCCTGAACATCCTGTCCTCCTATCCTGACAGAGATTATACCACGCTCCGCAGCACGATCTCAGAATACTGTCATGTCCCTGCAGAATTTGTCCTTCCCGGAAATGGTTCCAGTGAACTGATCGCCCTCCTGATCCAGGAACGAAATCCGAAGCACACTCTGATCCTCGGTCCAACCTACTCCGAATATTCCAGAGAACTCTCCTTCTCCGGCAGCACTCAGGAATACTATCACCTGCGTGAAGAAGATAACTTCGTCCTCGATATTGACGACCTCTGCCGGACTCTCGAAGAGAACTATGACTTTCTGATCATCTGTAACCCCAATAATCCGACCTCTTCCGCCATCACTACCGAAAACCTGCGAAAGCTCATTGCATTCTGCGCCGAAAAAAATATCTTCGTCATGATCGACGAAACCTATGTGGAATTCGCTCCGGATATCAGTGAAATCACAGCCGTAACCCTCACGAAAGAATTCACAAATCTTATGGTTCTCCGCGGTGTATCCAAATTCTATGCGGCACCTGGTATGCGTCTTGGCTACGGGATCACCGGGAACCTCGACTTTCTCAAAAAAATGAAAGACAAACAGGTTCCATGGTCCTTAAACAGTCTCGGAGCACTCGCCGGTGAACTCATGCTCAAAGACAAAGACTATATCCACCGCACCCGGGAACTCATCCTTTCTGAACGCACCCGGCTTCTTCAGGCATTAGAAGAAATCCCGACCTGTAAAACCTACCCGGCTTATGCCAACTTCCTGCTTTTGAAGATTCAGAAACCAGGGCTCACTTCCTGCGATGTCTTTGATTCCTGCATCCGCCAGGGTCTCATGATCCGCGACTGTTCCTCTTTTGAATGCCTCGACGGAGAATACATCCGCTTCTGCATCATGAACCCGGAGGACAATACCCGGCTTCTGAACATACTCAAATCGTTATAATAAAAAAGAACCGGAAACTCCGCTCTCCGAAGTTTCCGGCTCTTTTTTAATTCTTAAAGCTATGGATCGGCGCCGGGATCCTGCCGCCGCGCTGAACAAACGCATCACAGGAAAACTGATTTACCGGCATGATCGGGGCATAACCTAACAGACCGCCGAACTCAACTACTTCACCAACACCCTTACCGATTACCGGGATCAGACGAACTGCTGTAGTCTTCTGGTTCACCATGCCAATAGCTGACTCATCTGCAATAATACCGGCGATCGTAGAAGCCTTCGTATCTCCCGGGATTGCGATCATATCAAGACCAACAGAACATACACAGGTCATCGCTTCCAGTTTCTCCAGAGTCAGTGCCCCTGCATTGACCGCATCGATCATACCCTGATCCTCGCTGACCGGAATAAACGCACCACTCAGACCACCAACTGCTGTGGAAGCCATAACTCCGCCCTTCTTAACCTGATCATTTAACAAAGCAAGTGCCGCTGTTGTTCCCGGTGCCCCTGCATGTTCCAGACCAATTTCCTCAAGGATCTCTGCAACACTGTCACCAATCGCCGGAGTCGGAGCAAGAGACAGATCCACAATACCAAACTTAACTCCAAGACGTCTGGAAGCCTCCTGAGCTACCAGCTGGCCAACTCGTGTAACTTTGAAAGCAGTACGCTTGATCATCTCACAGAGAGTTTCAAAATCTTTTCCTCTCACCTGTTCCAGTGCTGTCTTAACAACACCCGGACCACTGACACCTACGTTAATGATCGTATCAGCCTCTGTCACACCATGGAAAGCGCCTGCCATAAACGGGTTATCATCCGGTGCATTACAGAACACAACCAGCTTCGCACATCCCAGCGAATCCTGGTCTTTGGTGGCTTTTGCTGTTTCCAGAACGATCTCACCCATCAGTTTCACTGCGTCCATGTTGATACCGGTACGCGTAGAACCAACATTTACAGAACTGCAGACACGCTCTGTCTTCGCCATAGCCTGTGGGATAGATTCGATCAGAAGCTTCTCTGCAGGAGTCATACCTTTGCTTACCAGTGCAGAATAACCGCCGATAAAGTTCACACCGACAGTCTTGGCAGCTCTGTCAAGTGTCTCAGCAATTGTTACAAAATCTTCAGCAGTCTTACACGCAGCACCACCGATCAGCGCGATCGGAGTTACGGAAATTCTTTTATTTACGATCGGGATTCCATATTCTGCTGAAATTGCCTCGCCTGTGGATACCAGATCCTTTGCGCAGATTGTAATCTTGTCATAAACCTTTCTGTTTAATGTTTCGAGATCACTGTCAATACAGTCCAGAAGGCTGATACCCATTGTAATGGTACGCACATCCAGATTTTCGTGCTCGATCATTTTATTCGTTTCATTTACTTCAAAAATATTGATCATTTTAATTTCTCCCTTGTATGTTTTCTCAGAGTTACGAAGCATCTGACATTCTCGATCCGCTTCGCTGCCTGATTTTATCAGATCCTGTGCATTACATTGAAGATATCTTCATGCTGGCAGCGGATCACTACACCGATCTGGTTTCCAAGGGCTTCCAGTTCTTTCGCAAGAACCCCGTTATCTTTCTCGCATTTACCCGTATCTGTTACCATCATCATGTTGAAGTATCCCTGTA
Organism: Holdemanella biformis; assembly: GCA_963605995.1. GTDB lineage: Bacteria > Bacillota > Clostridia > Lachnospirales > Lachnospiraceae > Blautia_A. Next base: position 6,644 of record CAVCYJ010000063.1, read on the forward strand.
CGATGGTCTGAGAGATATCAAGAATGTTTACATTATTGTCTGCGAGATAAGTACAAACTTTCGCGATAATTCCTACGGTGTCGTTTCCTACTACTGTGATGATTGTCTTTTTCATAAGTTCTTTGTCCTTTCTACACTGTAATTACTTCTGATATGCAATCCCTCTTCGCCACCTGAATCTTAAAGTCCCGCGACTTATAAGGGTTGTCACCTAAGGTTACTTCTGAACAAACAGTTTCGTATGCCAGTTCTTCATAGTTATTCTCTCTGCTGAGATGTCCAAGGAAAATGGCCTTCATATTGTCATGCAGCAGTCTGCATAAAAGTCTGCCTGCATTCTCATTTGAAAGATGCCCCCTGTCTCCAAGGATTCTCTGTTTCAGGTAATATGGATATTTTCCAACCTGCAGCATACGGATATCGTGATTTGCTTCCAGCAGAAGCGCATCGAGATCCTGCAGATTTTCAACTATGTATTCATTATATTTTCCAAGGTCTGTAGCAATCCCTATCGAATGCTCCCCGCATTCTATGCGGTATCCTACCGGCTGTGCCGCATCATGGGGAATGGCAAACGGATTCACTGTCAGATCCCCGATCTCAAATGGTTCATCTTCACGGATCTCATGAAAAATATCCTCCGGCATCTTACCAAGATTCATTCTCGATAAAGCATCCACTGTACCTCCGGTTGCATAAATCGGAATGTGATGCTTTCTTGCGATCACTCCCAGACCCTTGATATGATCTGAATGTTCATGTGTAATCAAAATACCATCAATATCTTTTCCTGTCAATTCCAGAGAATTTAATCCCTGTTCCACACGTTTCCCGCTGATGCCTGCATCCACCAGAAGATGCGCATTGTCTGAGCCCACGTAAATACAGTTTCCGCTGCTTCCGCTGGCAATGCTACAAAGTCTCATATTTTCTGATTCCTTCCTCGATCTGCTGCCTTGTCCCGGCAAAATCTCCGTTATTTACCACAACGTAGTCCGCATTTGCCCTGAAAAATTCTTCCGGTGCCTGACTGGCAATGATACTGACTGATTTCTCTCTGGTATAGCTGCGGTTCTCCATCAGACGCTGAATACGGATTTCTTCATCCGTGTGGATATACCATATCGTATCGCAGAATTCCTGATAATGATCTTCCAGAAGAAGTGCGGCTTCCACCACACATACTTTCTGTCCCTGCTGTTTCTTCAGTACCAACTGTTCCCTGATATACTGTTTTACCGCAGGATGAATGATCTGATTTAATTTCTCCAGCATACCCGGATGTGAAAATACTACATCCGAAACCTGTCTGCGGTCAATAGTTTTATCATTTTTTATCACTTGTTTTCCAAATAACTCTATTACAGGTTCATAGCAGGACTGCCCCGGTTCCATCACCAGATGCCCGATCTCATCTGCCTTTATCACGTATGCCTGATACTTTTCTTCCAGAAAATCAAGCACTGTACTCTTTCCGGCGCCTACTCCACCGGTGATTCCTATTGTAATCATTTCTGCCTCTTATCTGTTATACTATCCGCCGCTCCTCTGCTTTTTGCGAATCGGACGGATATTCTGTGCTTCTGCTACTTTGCTTCGTACCAGTTATTTCCCTGATGCATATCCACATCCAGTTCTACTGAAAGCTTCGCGGCACCTTTCATCTCCTCTTCAAGGATTGCCGACACCTGTGGGATTTCCTCTTTATAAGTCTCTATCAGAAGCTCATCGTGTACCTGAAGTACCAGACGGGATTTCAGATTTTCATCTTTCAGCCGCCTGTATACACGGTTCATGGCGATCTTAATGATATCCGCTGCCGTACCCTGGATCGGAGAGTTCATTGCTACCCTCTCGCCAAAGGATCTCTGCATGAAATTGCTGGATTTCAGTTCAGGAATCGGTCTGCGTCTGCCAAACATGGTGGTCACGTAGCCTTTCTCTTTTCCCTCTTCTACCAGGCCCTCAAGGAATCCCTTGATCCCTGGATAGGATTCAAAATATCTCTCGATATACTCTGCGGCTTCTTTTCGCGTAATGCTTAGATCCTGGCTCAGTCCGAAAGAGCTGATTCCGTATACGATCCCGAAGTTTACTGCCTTTGCGTTTCTTCGCTGCAGGTCTGTTACCTGGTCAAACGGCACATGAAATACCTCAGATGCTGTATGTCTGTGGATATCCTGCGCTTCTTTATATGCCTGGATCAGTTTCTCATCTCCGGACATATGTGCCAGAACACGAAGCTCGATCTGGGAATAATCCGCATCCAGAAATACATAGCCTTCCTCCGGTACAAATACCTTACGAATCAGGCGTCCCAGTTCCATTCGTACCGGAATATTCTGCAGGTTCGGTTCCGTACTGCTGATTCTTCCTGTCGCAGTGATCGTCTGATTAAATGTAGAGTGGATCCTGCCATCCGCAGCAATCACATTTCCCAGACCATCTGCATAAGTAGATTTCAGTTTCGCAAGCTGACGGTATTCCAGAATATCCTTTACGATCGGATACTCCGGCGCAAGCTTCTCAAGGATATCCGCAGCCGTGGAATATCCTGTCTTGGTCTTCTTTCCGCCTTTAATTCCAAGTTTCTCAAACAGGATCACTCCCATCTGTTTCGGAGAATTGATATTAAACTCCTCTCCGGCCTGCTGCCAGATCAGCTTCTCCAGCTCTCCTATGCGGACGTTCAGCTTCTCACCGTAACTTTTCAGCTCTTCTCCCTTTACACTGATTCCCCATTTCTCCATGGAATCCAGAGTAAAGATCAGTGGAAGTTCAATCTGCGTGTAGACATTCCACATACCTGTCTCTTTCAGTGCTTCACACATTGGTATATGACACGCAAGTGCCGTATATGCCATATAGCAAGCCCAGGACGTAAGTCCCTCCGTGTCCTCTTCCCAGGCCTTCTCTGCCGTTTTCTTTCCGAGAAGTTCCTCTCTTGCAGGTAGCATACGGCCATTCAGGTATTCCTTTGCCATATCATCATAGGTGTAAACAGATTTCAGAGGATTCAGAAGATATGCCGCTACACTCGCATCAAATACTGTATTCGGGTCATCAAATGTAATATGTTTAAGTATAGATTTTACATCAAGTGCGCAGATAACGCTGCTTTCTACGTCACTTTCCTCACCATTTTCCAGATTACATTCAACAGTGCTTTTTTTATTATGTTCAGATGCCTTCTCAAAAAGCGTTTCCAGTTTTCCACAGAGATAAGCTTCAGTGATCATTCCTTCGACCGGAATATAATAGATTTCTTCCTCACTCAATGCCAGTCCCGCACCATATACATGTCCATTTTCTGCGATCAGGGAAATACCTGCCGTTTTTCCGCCTTCCGCCTTCTCAAACAAAGCTTCACATCCTGCCAGATCTGCACATGTAAAGAATTCCTGCTCCAGAGTATCTTCCTGTACAGCTTCCGGTTCAAAACGTCTGAGCAGATTTTTAAATTCCAGTTGTCTGCAAAGCAGAAATGCATCTTTTGTATAAAGATTACCAAGCTTTGCATCTTCGCAGGAAAACTCTATCGGGCTGTCCGTACAGATAGTTGCCAGTGCCTTGCTCATCTGTGCCAGATCATAATGCTCTCTCATGGATTCTCTGGCTCTGTTTGGCTTCAGCTCTTCCAGATGTTCATGCGCATTCTCGATACTTCCGTACTCCACAATGATCTTTGTAGCAGTTTTCTCTCCTACTCCGGGGATTCCCGGAATATTATCGGCACTGTCACCCATCAATGCCTTTAATTCTATGATCTGTGGCGGTGTGACCTGATATTTCTCAATTACCTGCTGTGCATGATAATCCTCGATCGTAGTCTTTCCCCTTACTGTCTTTGGCAGACGGATCATGACCTTCTCCGTTGCAAGCTGAAGCAGGTCTCTGTCACCGGAAAGGATCGTTACCTCCATTCCTGCTGCTTCACTCTTCTTTGCCAGTGTTCCGAGGATATCATCGGCTTCGTATCCCTCTTTTGTCACAATATTCACACCCATCGCGGTAAGTACCTCTTTGATCAGCGGTACCTGCTCTCTCAGCTCCTCAGGCATTGGCTTGCGGGTTCCTTTATAGGCCTCATACATCTTATGGCGGAAAGTCGGTGCTTTCAGGTCAAATGCCACTGTCAGATACTGGGGCTTCTCCTCTTCGATCGTGCGGAAAAGAATGTTCAGGAATCCATATACCGCTCCTGTATGCTTTCCTTCTGAATTTGTAAGATCGGGCAGACCATAAAAAGCCCTGTTCAGGATACTGTGTCCGTCAATCAGTAATATTTTTTCACTCATAAATTCCTCCGGTATCTTATAAAACATGCACCATTTCCATCATTACATAAACAAGAACTGCCGCCAGAACTGCAAGCAGAAGACAAATACCTGCTCCAAGCAGAAACCATCCCAGTTTCCTCTTGCAGATATATCTTCGGGATTTCCGGATATCCTGTTCAAGCAGTTCTTTGAAATCAAGAACCGGATCACTGCTGTTGTCGTTCAGCTGCTGTGTCACCTCATGGACAATGAAATATGTTTCCAGTTCATCATAACAGGAAGAGCACTCTTCCACATGGTCAAGAAACTTCTCCAGTTCCCTTACGGGAAGCTTATGTTCAATATAGCCGCTTACCATTCCTTCTGCAGTACGACAATCCATATTTATCCCCTTCTTTCCTCTGTAACGGGTACTCTGCGGTTACTGTCAAAAACGCCGCTTTACTGATGCTCACTATTACAAATTATACCCGAACCACACTCAAATGGCAAGGAAAAGCGTTGTCAAAAACACTTCGCAGGATAGCAGCACCCGGGCAGTAACTGCAATACATGAATAACCGCAAAAGCAGCAGAAGCCCATAGCATGACTTCTGCTGCTTTTCTTTTGTAGTCAACGCGGATGTTTTTGCAGTCCGCATTCGATTAATGTAGCAATATTATTCAACTGTTTCTGCTGTTGTATCCGTCTGTGTTTCTGCATTACCACCAGAAACCTGTATCGGCGCTTCCAGGATTTTCATAAATTCCTCGCCTGTGATCGTCTCCTGTTCATAGAGATATTTGGCAAGTTCATGAAGCTTTCCAATATTGTCCTGCAGGATCTTCAACGCTTTTTGATGTTGTTCCTTTACAAGCTCTACAACCTTCTTGTCCAGAAGTGTCTGTGTCTCGAAAGAACAGCTTAAGCTGGAATCTCCGCCCAGATACTGGTTTGTCACATTCTCCATGGCAACCATATCGAAATCATCACTCATACCATATCTGGTGATCATTGCCCTCGCAAGCTTGGTGGCCTGCTCAATGTCATTGGATGCCCCGGTCGTAATGGAATGGAAGATCAGTTCCTCTGCGGCACGTCCGCCTGTAAAGGTCGCGATCTTGTTCTCCAGTTCTTCCTTCGTCATCAGATAGTGCTCTCCGTCATCCACCTGCATGGTATATCCCAGTGCTCCGGATGTACGCGGAATGATCGTGATCTTATGAACCGGCGCAGACTCTGTCTGCTTCGCAGCAACAAGCGCATGACCGATCTCATGATAGGAGACGATCAATTTCTCCTTGTTGGAGAGGACACGGTTCTTCTTCTGATATCCTGCGATAACTACCTCGATGCTCTCCTCAAAATCTGCCTGTGTTGCAAATTTTCTGCCATCACGTACTGCACGGAGTGCCGCTTCATTGACAATATTCGCAAGCTCTGCACCGGAAGCTCCGGCTGCTGCTTTTGCAATCTCATCAAAACGTACGGAATCAGCGATCTTAATCTTCTTTGCATGAACTTTAAGGATCTCTTCCCGGCCTTTTAAGTCTGGAAGTTCAACAGGAATACGTCTGTCAAAACGTCCCGGACGAAGAAGTGCGGGGTCAAGGGAATCCGGTCTGTTTGTTGCAGCCAGGATCACAACACCCTTGGAACCGTCAAATCCATCCATCTCTGTAAGCAGCTGGTTTAATGTCTGTTCACGTTCATCATTGCCGCCTGTAAATCCGGCTCCGTCACGTTTCTTACCGATCGTATCGATCTCGTCGATAAATACGATACACGGTGCTTTCTCATTTGCCTGTTTGAAAAGGTCACGCACTTTTGCAGCACCCATACCTACGAACATTTCTACAAACTCAGAACCCGAAATAGAGAAGAACGGAACCTCAGCTTCTCCGGCTACAGCCTTTGCCAGAAGGGTTTTACCTGTTCCGGGAGGGCCTACAAGAAGCGCACCTTTCGGCATGGATGCACCGATTTCCTGATATTTCTGAGGATCATGAAGATAACCTACGATCTCAGTCAGAAGATCCTTCGCTTCATCCTCACCTGCCACATCCGAAAACTTTATCCCGGTTGAAGATTTTACATATACCTTGGCATTACTTTTGCCAAAGGACATCGCTCCGCCAGGGCCGCCGCCCATAGAACTCATCATCTTGTTGCTCAGCCATCTTCCAAGAAGGATAAAGATAGCGATCGGCAGTACGTATCCTGCCAGCAGGCTGATCCAGATAGAGGTCTGCTGAGGTGCCGCAGCACCGAACTTCACATCCGCATCATGTAAACGGTCCACCAGATCAGGATCATTTACTTTAACTGTTCTGAAATAACCCTCCTGACCGTTGCTCTCTGCCACATAATAAATATAATCATCCTGAATTTCTACTGTCTTGACATATCCTTTTTCCACCCCCGTCAGGAAAACGCTGTACTCGGTTGTCTGTACCTTTCGTCCCTCAATCGCAGGAAGTAACAGCACATTCAGAAGGATGATAACAACTGCCGCAATGATATAATATACATAGAGCGGCTTTCTGCCTGGTTTTTTATTATCAAGGTTCATCGACTTTTCCTCCATTTGTTTTTGTTATGATGTACCATAACACTTATTTCTTCGTTTTTCAATAAAGGCCGGTGAAATTTCACAAACATTTAAGAATTGTCCAAATTTTTTTAGAATGTTCGGTGTCAGGATTCCAGGCAGTTATTTTACGGATTTATACCATTTTCCCGCTGCGGAAAGATCTGAGGTTTTGAAGTTTCCGGTTCTGGTACTGCTGCTTTTGAGCAGGGAGCAGCTTTCAT
>CAVCYJ010000064.1:0-13588 GCA_963605995.1 Holdemanella biformis
GTAATTGTGATCGGATGTCCGGGGATCATATTGTGTTTCACATAATCCGGAGACAGCTTCAGATCTTCGGTTTCTTTCCTCAGTTCGTTCACGATCATGGCCGCCAGTCTGTTACGGTCTGTTTTCTCTGCATCTTCCCGACTCTGATAAAGCGTTCCGGCAATATCTCTCAATGCTTCCGGCAGCTTCTTTGGTTCCATACAGATATTCAGTCCCATACCAACTACTACGAATTCTATATTTCCGCTCTCAAAATCCGTGACTGCTTCTGTCAGGATTCCACAGACTTTCTTTCCCTGATAGAACAAGTCATTAACCCACTTGATATCTAACTGAATCCCGCAGATCTGCTCGACTGCCCTGTACACTGCCACTGCTGCCGCGGTAGTGATCAGCAGACTGTCATGTATGGTTCCCTGTGGTTTCAGGATCACACTCATATAAAGCCCCGCATCCGCCGGTGAATAGAACTCGCGTCCCCGTCTGCCTCTGCCTGCCGTCTGGCTTCTGGCGATCACAAATGCACCATGTCCTGCTTCACCGACCATCGCCTCTTTCTTGGCAGTCTGGTTCGTGGATTCCAGTTCATCATAAATATCGATCCTGACCTCCGGATCATCCAGAAATAACCGGATTGCCTCCTGAGACAGGCGGTTGGTATCTTTTGCAAGCATATAGCCTTTGTTCGGTCCTGCCTCTATATGATATCCCTCTTCCCGGAGCGCTTTCACTGCTTTCCATACTGCTGCTCTGGTACAGCCCAGTTCACCGGCAATACCCTCACCGGAAAGCACTTCACCCTTATTCTTCTCCAACATTTCCAAAAGCCTTGATTTTACAGTCATCTTTACCCCTTTATGGTATGTATATTCCATACCGTATCTTCGTTTCACTGCGATCGGTGCCAAACGTGTACCATCGGCACACAGCACTCTCGATATATGCTTATATCATAACAGTTCCGATAACTTTTGTCTAATATTTAAGCCACCCTTCCGGTCAGTCAATTATCAGTCAGTATCGCAACTGCCCCTGAAAACACTACTATAAATCCAAAGATCAGGGCAATGATATCTGCGGAATGAAAATCAATATTAAAGATCATTCCTCCTGCAACCATCACTTCCAGGGCAACGATCGCGCCCAGGATCACTGCCATTGTCCTTGAAAATTTGTGGTTCTCATTTCTTCTGATTCTCTGTGTGGTATTTGTCATTGTCTTTTCCTCCTTAAAATCTTCTCCATCCGGCCAAACCCGAACATATTTTCCGAACATATATTCGCTTTTGATTTATAATACCACACTCTGATCGAAAATGGAAGAGTTTTCTCGAACATTTGTTTTGCTTTTTTTACCGAACCCGGCAAGTCTCCACCGCATAAAGGCAGTGAGTTTTTCTGAGCTTTTATAAAAGCAAAAAAAGGACTGTTATGCCAATCTCTTAACACAACAATCCTCTTATCTTATCAGATTCCTCTGCTCTTAACTTTGTTTCTACATAAACTGTGCAAATACAGATGCTCCGACAACAGTCAGCAAACCTGCAACCGCAATGGCAAGGCTGCTCATGGCGCCTTCTACTTCGCCAAGTTCCATTGCCTTGGCTGTACCAATGGCATGGGCGGAAGTTCCCAGTGCCAGTCCTCTGGCGATCGGTTCTTCGATATGCGCTAATTTGATCACGGTTTCTGCGATCATGTTTCCCAGTACTCCGGTGATGATGATAACCGCAACCGTGATCGTTACGATACCACCCAGTTCTTCGGAAACTCCCATTCCGATGGCTGTTGTAATAGACTTCGGAAGAAGTGTGACATACTGCTCATGATTCAGCCTGAACAGCTTCGCAAGAAGCAATACACTGACCATACTTGCAAGTACACCGGAAACAATCCCGATCACAACCGCCTTGAGATTCTTTTTCAGAAGCTCTATCTGCTGGTACAGCGGAACTGCCAGACAGACAGTTGCAGGGGTGAGCAGATAGCTGATATACTGACCACTCTGGTTATAAGTATCATAATCTATATGTAACAGGCATAGAACCGCCATTACTGCGATGATCGCGATCAGGAGCGGATTAAAGATCGCCATCTTGAATTTTCTCTTCAAAAGGAGTCCTGCCTCATACGCGATCAGGCTGAGCGCCGCGCCAAAAAATATGGAATTACTCATAAATTGTGTCATGATTTCTTCTGTCCTTTCTTTCTGTCCATACGGATAACTGTCTGAGTGACACGACCTGTCACAACCATAACCACAACTGTAGTGATCACAGTGATCAGAATGATCGGCACACATACCGGTTTCAGTACGCCCCACGCATTCAGTAATCCAACACCTGCCGGAATAAACATGACCGGCATGATCTCTATGAGAAATTCAGCCGCTTCTTTGACCTGCTCCAGCTTGATAAAATGTGTTCCCAGTGCGATCAGCATGATCACCAGCCCGTACACACTCGCAGGTACAGGAAGCGGAACCAGAACGTGCAGTCCCTCGCCTATCGCGGATATCAGTAAAATAATCCAGAATTGTCTTACGTATTTCATTTTCAGTCTCCCCTGATGTTTGCTATAACATTGGTCTAACCAATCTCGTTTGTTACGTTTTTTAATTATAGCGTATCTACTGTAAATTTCAAGGTTGTTTTCCCCTGAAACTCCGCCATTTTTCTTAATATGGTCATTTGTTTTCAAAAAAATACAATGTATCCGCCCGACCAGCCTGCAATTACAAACATCAGAAGTCTTTCATCTATACAGTCGTAAGCAATGCCTCCATCTCACCCTCGATCTCATATTCGCCGCTTCCCGCTGTCACAAAGATGCTGTCACCTTTCTGCGCATTTACGCTTTCACCGCCTGCAGAAATTTTGCCTTCTCCGTCAAGAACCAGCATACTGACAAAAGAACTTCTGTCCGCATCTCCTGTCAGTTTCTTTCTTCTAAGGCCATCCAGGATCACTTTATCCACTGTAAAGTATTTGCAGGATGCGATGTGCAGCCCGAAATCTCTCTTCTCTTCTGCCGGTTCGCGTTCCGTCACCTGCAGAGCTTTTTCCACATGGAGTTCTCTTTCTTTTCCGTCCGGCCCCTTGCGTCCATAATCATAGACACGATAAGTCACATTGGAATTTTGCTGGATTTCTGCGATCAGGCATCCGGCACCGATCGCATGAATGGTTCCCGGGTCAATGAACAGGACATCTCCTTTGTGAATCTGCACCTTGTTGAGAACCTCCGTAAGTGTTTTGTTACGGATCCTTTCTTCAAATTCCTCCTGTGAAACCTCTCTGGTGAATCCATAATACAGGCTTGCACCTTTCTCCGCTTCTACCACATACCACATTTCGGTCTTTCCGTACTGTCCCTCATTTTTGAGAGCATAAGTATTGTCCGGATGCACCTGGATCGACAGATCCTTCTTTGCATCAATAAATTTGATCAGTACAGGAAACTGTTCAAAGGATTCACAGTCTGTTCCAAGGATCTCTTTTCCGTGAGTTTCAATATATTCCTGCAAGGTCTTTCCTGCTGCTTCTCCGTTTGCAATATAGCTGGGTCCGTCCGGATGACAGGAAAGCTCCCAGGACTCTGCCAGGGGCTCCTTATCACTTTTGATCCCAAACTCTGTTCTTAATTTTGTGCCACCCCAGAGATAGTCTTTACAGCTTGGTTTCAGTTTTAAAATTGCCATCTAAATTCTCCTCCTTTGCTCTGCACCGGATTGTCTGTTTATCAGAGATTTACGACCGCATCTGATAACGCTTCCAGTTTGTCTGCAGCATCCTGTTCATCTGTGCCCTTTACACCTGCATAATATTTGATCTTCGGCTCTGTTCCGGATGGCCTTACACAAAACCATGCGCCGTCTTCCAGTTCAAAGTACAGTACATTAGATTCCGGTAAGGTCAGTGCGGAAGTCTCGCCTGTTGCAATATCTGTGCGTACACTCTTCTTATAGTCTTCCAGCGCAGTTACCTTAAACGGTCCGACCTGCTTCGGAGGCTCATTTCTGAGTGCATCCATCAGACCGTCGATCTTTGCTTTTCCTTCCATTCCCTGGAATGTCTGGAAGAAGAGACTTTCTTTGTAGAACCCATATTTCCGGTAGAGATTCTGCATCTGCCCGCAGAGTGTGATTCCTTTTGATTTATAGTAAGCTGCCGCTTCGCAGAGAGCCATAACAGCTACAACCGCATCCTTATCTCTTGCATGAGTACCCTCCAGGCAGCCATAGCTTTCTTCGTACCCGAAGAGAAATTCATGATCGTGATTCTGTTCAAAGAATTTGATCTGCTCTCCGATATATTTAAATCCTGTCAGAGTTTCGATCAGATCTACCCTGTATTCTCCGGCGATAGCTCTTGCCATTTTTCCGGAAACGATAGTTGTCACAACTGCGCCGTCTTCCGGAAGCATACCAAGCTCTTTTCTCTGGGAAAGGAGATATTCCAGGATCAGCATACCGGACATATTTCCTGTGAAACTTTCATACCTGCCGGTTTCCTCATTCTTTGCATAGATTCCCAGTCTGTCCGCATCCGGGTCAGTAGCCAGGACAATGTCTGCATCCACCTCTGCCGCAAGCTTCAGAGCCAGTGCAAATGCATTCTTATCTTCCGGGTTCGGATAACTTACTGTCGGAAAATCTCCGTCAGGAAGTTCCTGCTCTTTTACCACATATACGTTGTTAAATCCCAGTTCTTTCAGCACGCGTCTTACCGGAATATTTCCTGTTCCGTGAAGAGGTGTGTAAACGATTTTCAGTTTGTCAGCCTGCTCTTTGATTGCTTCCGGACGGAGAACCAGTTTCTTAAGGGCTTCCATATATCTGTCATCTATCTCGTCACCGATCACTTCATAAAGACCTGCTGCCTTTGCGTCTTCCTCAGACATTGTCTTTACCTGTGCGAAATCCGTGATCGCCTGAACTTCTGTGATGATCTGTTTATCCTTAGGAGCTGTGATCTGTGCACCGTCTTCCCAGTAAACCTTGTATCCGTTGTACTGTGGCGGGTTGTGGCTTGCAGTTACCACCACACCTGCTGTGCAGCCTAACTCACGAAGCGCAAAAGAAAGCATCGGAGTCGGACGCAGGGACGGGAAAATATAAGCCCTGATTCCATTTGCAGCCATGCACAGCGCAGTCTCTTTTGCAAATTCCGGTGACATATGTCTGGAGTCAAATGCAATGGCAACGCCTTTTGCCTGCGCATTCTCTTTGATGATAAAGTTCGCAAGACCCTGAGTTGCTTTTCTCACCGTATAAATATTCATACGGTTGGTACCTGCACCGAGGATTCCTCTCAGTCCGCCTGTACCAAATTCCAGATCTCTGTAAAATCTCTCTTTGATCTCCTGAGGATCATCTGCGATCGCTTTTAATTCCGCCCTTGTATCTGCGTCAAAATACTCATCCTCACACCAACGCTGATAGGTATTGTTCATGATCAGTTCGCAGCGCTGTTTCACACAGTCAGGGGAACGATGCGGATCTTCCGGTGTACTGAACAGATAATCCTCCAGCTTGTCAATAGTGGTGGTCGCTACGTGCATCCTTGTATCACAGGAAGCATAATAGATATAAACATCTCCGTTTTCTCTTGCAATCGCGCCGTTTGTGAATACTACATTGGAAACATCTCCGACTCTCTCTTTTCCCAGCGGAACAAGGAATACACCGGATGGCTCAGCGATGACTCTGGACGGATCATTTAAATCAGTTCCGAATACATAGAGAACATAACGAAGTCCTGCTGCTGTATTTCTGACACCATGAGCGATGTTGATCCAGCATTTTTTACCTCTGATCGGCACTGCACCTGCACCGTTTTTGGACTCTGTCAGCGTGTGATAAATTCTTCTGCTGATGATCTTCTCTTCATCGATCACCGCGTGTTCAATATCTTCGCAGAGACCAAATCCGATTCCTCCGCCGCTTCCTGTTTCAATGAAGCCATCCATCGGACGTGTGTAGAATGCATATTTGCCGTCTACAAATTCCGGATGAAGAACCACATTTCTCTGCTGCGGGGACTGAAGCGTTTTCAGATTGTCCAGACGCTCCCAGGTTTTGAGGTCTTTTGTCCTCACAATACCAGCTTCTGCAACTGCTGCAGACAGGTCAGGATTTGTTGTGTCTTTGCTCTCGGAGCAGAAAACACCGTAGATCCATCCATCTTCATGCTTCGTCAGACGCATATCATATACGTTTGTTTCCTCAGGGCAGGTATCCGGAAGCTGTACCGGGTAATCCCAGAAGTGGAAGCCGTCAATTCCCGTATCACTCTCTGCTACCGCAAAGAAAGACTTGCGGTCGTTTCCCTCTACACGGACAACCAGATAATATTTTCCGTTCAGTTCAATTGCGCCGGAGTTCATTACCGCATTGATTCCGAGGCGTTCCTGGAAGTTCGGATTTGTCTTTGGGTTCAGGTCATATCTCCATTCAACCGGCGCAAACTCTCTTGTCAGCACCGGATATTCATAACGGTCATAAATTCCATTATAAAAATCTGATTTCTGGTTCTTTCTCGCGATCAGCTTCTCTACTTTCGCTTTTTCAACATAGTACTGTTTATTCAGCATCCTTCATCCTCCTTATAACCTCCATACACATACGTCCGTTGTGATACGGGCATTTCCATGGTTCTACGATCGGTTCCTCTGCAGGTGTATGGTCTGCGTTAACATACCAGAACCATTCAGAACCTTCTCTTGGGTCAAGCAGATATGCTTTGATGTAGTTCCATACATCTTTGGCAGCCTGCAGGTATTCTTTTTTCTCCGGATTCTTCTGATATCCGTTCAGGAACCCTACCACTGTCTCAGCCTGTACCCACCAGACTCTCTTTGTATCGTTCACACCGTTCTCGCACTCGTTCATCAGGGAATGATCCACATAAGCTCTGTTGTAAATGTTCTCTGTGATCTGTGCGGTGACCGGTGAAATTTTCGCTGTATAGTTCTCATCATCCAGTACCTCAAGCCCTCTGTCCATCAGCCAGGATGTCTCGATATCATGTCCATAAGAATACAGATCGATCAGACTGTTCCATGTCCTGTCAAAGAACACTTCCTGTCTGCCCAGTTCCCTGTTGTAAACCCTGTCGGCAAAAATATCCATCATAAAACGGAGTCTGTCACCTGTTCTCTTATCTTTTGTTACACGGTAAAATTCTGTATATGCTTCAAAAACATGAAGCAGAGTGTTCATTGTTTTCTCTGCGATCACGCCGTTCTCAGAGAGCTTGTCGTTCTCTTCCGGCTCAAATTTGCGATTGAATGCTTCGAGGTATCCGTACTCATCTGTACATCTGTCCTCGATCACATCCTGAAGTTCCCTTGCAATCTCCAGGGCTTCTTCATTTCCTGTTGCATCATAATAGGAAGAAAGAGCATAGATTGCGAATGCCTGATTGTATGTATGCTTGGTGGTATCTGCCGGTTTTCCGTCATAAGTAACCGACCAGAAAACACCGCCGGATTCTCTGTCCAGGCATTTATCCCTTAAAAATGCATATGCGTGGTCTGCATCTGCTTTTAAATTCTCCTGTTTCAGAAGTATATAGGCATTGGCAAAGAACCAGAGGATTCTGCTGTTCAGGATGCAGCCTTTTTCGTAATCTTTCTGCACTGCCAGATCATAGCCCATATATCCGTAATATCCGCCATTGTCCTCATCCCTTAAATTCTCCCAGAAGGGGATGAGCTTCTGTGTTAATTCTTCCTCAATCTCCTTTGCAAAGGTACCCATGTCGTTCCTCCTCATATTTTAATTCACCCCCGGCGGGGCAAAACGCCGGGGGTAAAAATCAAACAATAACTTTATCTTCTGCCAATCTCTGTGTCATCTGCTCTGACAACACTGTTTTTCTTAATGTAATCTACGATGTCCGAAACTGTTGTAAATGCCAGACCTACATAAGTATCTGCCGCGCCATAGTAGATCGCAATCTTTCCCGTCTCAGAATCATGAATGGTTGCACATGGGAAAGTTACATTCGGCACAAATCCTCTCTCTTCAAAATCTTTTTCCGGTGTGAGGAGGAAGTTCTGGCAGCGGTATTTCACAATAGACGGATTGTCAATATCAAGGATCGCACCACCGATACTGTAAACATATCCGTTGCAGGTTCCGCTTACTCCGTGGTAGAACAGAAGCCATCCTTCTGTTGTCTCGATCGGAGCTGCGCCGCCGCCGATCTTCAGGGATTCCCACCATTCGCTGCTCTTACCCATTACATGGCGGTGTTTTCCCCAGTAAGTCAGGTCAGGGCTTTCGGAGAGGAAAATATCTCCGAACGGTGTATGTCCGCTGTCACTTGGTCTGGAAAGCATTACGAAATTTCCGTTAATCTTTCTCGGGAACAGAACAGCATTTCTGTTAAATGGAAGGAATGGATTCTCAACTCTTACGAAAGTTTTGAAATCTGTTGTTTTTGCCATGCCGATCGCTGCGCCGTAGAAATCCTGGCACCAGATGATGTAATAGGTATCTTCCACTTTTACAAGACGTGGATCATAGGCATATACAGGCATAAATTCTTTTCCATCTTCATCTACGAACTGAATCTTATTCTCATCAAAATTCCAGTGAATGGCATCCTTACTTCTGCCAAGGTAGATATACGGAATCCCGTTTGTCTGCTCTCCGCGGAATACTCCGATAAATTCTCCCTCATAAGGAATTACCGCACTGTTAAAAATTCTTGCAACTTCTTTAACCGGATTTCTTCCGATGATCGGATTTTCGTCATATCTCCATACCGGCGCTCCCATAAATTCTGCCGGTTTTTCCTGCCATGGCACATTCGGCACTGCAGGTCCGATAATTTTAACTTCGCTCATTGTCATTCTCCTCTTTTATATAAAGTCAATGTGTAACAACTAAACATCTCTGCAAGGGCAGCCATCTGCTCAATCATTACAGTTCGGTCACATCAGCCCTTAACAGCTCCTGCCGCCATTCCGCCGTAAACCTGCTTCTGGAAGATCAGAAAAAGGATCAGGATCGGAATGATCGTAATGATAACACCGGCACAGATGTAGTTGTACTGATTACCATAAGGGCCGGTAAATGTATAAAGTGCTGTGGAAATTGTCTTCAGATCCTGATTCTGCAGATACAGGTTGGACATATAATACTCGTTGTAAACACCTACACCTTTCAGAACAAGGGAAGTAACAATCGCCGGTTTCAGCAGCGGAAACAGGATTTTGAAAAACACTCCAAAGTATGTACATCCATCCATGATCGCTGACTCGTCCAGAGATACCGGAAGGTTCTCAAAGAACTGCAGGAAAATATAAATGGAAATGATGTCTGTACCCATTAACACGATCATATATCCGTAAAGATGGTTGATCAGGCCCAGGGAATACATGATCTGATAAACCGTAACCTGTGTGGCAATACCAGGGATCAGTGCCGCAAACATGAACAGATTCTGGATCACTGCGTTTCCTTTGAACTGAAAACGGTTCAAAACATAGGCGAGCATTGCACCGATAAATACGGAAACAGTCAGTACCACGATCAGCACAAGTGCAGTATTGATAAATCCCCGGAGCATATTTGCCTGGGTAAATGCGATCTTAAAGTTCTCAAAATAAGTAAAAGATTTCGGCAGATCCAGTACGGAAGATGTATTGTACTCATCTGTTGTCTTAAAAGCAGTAAGGATACATACACATACCGGGATCAGTGCTATGGCTGCTGCCAGAATCAGCACCACATATTTAACAATGTTAAAGATAACTGTGACCGGGCTGGTTTTTGTTCTCATTATGCCTGTCCTCCCTTCATTGCCTTTCTTGCCGCTTTCTCTGCTCTTTTTCGCTTTCTTACTGCGGCTTTGGATTCATCGGAAGTTCCGTCATCAAACGCATATTTGAAGAAGAGTTTCTGTGCGACTGTACATACAACGATGATTCCCAGAAGTACAACTGCCATCGCACAGGCAAGGCCGACCTTCTGATTCTCATGAGCCAGACGGTTCATGATCACGAAATAGGTACCGGTTCCCATGGTACCGTTTGTGATAACATATGGCGGCTCGAATGCACTCAGAGAACCGCTGATAGAAAGGATCAGGTTCAGTACAACGATAGATTTGATACTCGGAAGAATGATGTAACGGAACTGGTGCCATTTGTTTGCACCGTCCAGAGAAGCTGCTTCATAAAGATCAGAGTCTACAGACATCATTGCGCCAAGGAACAGGATCATGTTCTGACCTGTATATCTCCATACGGAAGTCGCTGCCAGTGAAATATTGTTGATCTTCTTGTCCTGTAACCAGTAAGGAATATCATCCAGATTCATTCCCAGTGCCTGAAGGATAGAGTCAAGTACAAATCCTCTTGCATAGAAGAATTTGAAGATAAATCCAACTGCGATACCACAGATCAGATATGGGAAGAACATTGCACCCTTGAAGAAAGATTCTCCTTTGGTCTTAAATACCATTAATGTTGCAAAGAAAAGCGCAAGTGCAAGCTGCACAACCGCACCGCCCATATAGTAAAGGCTGACATACAGAGATTTGAAACATTCACTTCTGGAAAATACCTCTTTATAATTTTTCAGTCCTACGAAAGTTCTCGGACCGATATATTTCATCTTATAGAAACTGAACTGTACCATCTTAAAGAACGGAACGTATGTAAAAACTGTAAGAAGCAGAAGCGGTACAAACATAAATGTAATGATCACGATCCATTTCTGGCCTTTTCTGCTCTTAATCCATTCTCCAAACGATTTTTTTGTTTTAGGAGTTACTGTTGCCGGATTACTCATAATTCCCCTCCTTACAAAATTTTCTTTTTTCATATAGAGAGCGTGTCTGAAAATTTCTGTGTAAGCTTTTTCAAACACGCTCAGGAATGTTCTGCAACTGCTTCGTACTTATTTCGTACCTTCGCAGTTACCTTTTATTCATTAACTTCAACACCCAGAGATTCCTGTGCGTCAGACCACTTCTCATTCCACTGATCCATCATTTCATCTAATGTGTTAGAACCATACAGAGCAGCTTCGAGGATCTCGCAGTCCGGATAATCATCATTATGGATGCCGACTTCACTCTCACTGTTGATCTCGTTGAACAGGGTTTCTTCACCCTCTTTTGCAGGGTTGTCTGCAAGAAGTTCAACACCTTCAAAATCAGCAAGTGCATCCGGAAGATCTCCGCTCTTTAATGCCGGGATGCTTCCTTCATCCTCATAAATAGTAGAGTCTTCGATGAGCCATTTCATATAAAGCATTGCTGCGATCTGATTATCTGTGTCTGCCTGATTGTTAATACCAAAGGAATAGTTTCCGCCTGCGCCTGCATAACGTTTTCCGTCAACTGTGATCGGGAATGGCATATATCCTACATCATCAGGAGTGTCACCGGCATCCTTGCACTGCTGTACAGCCCAGGAACCAAGTACCATTGTTGCGATCTCACCGGAGTTCATTTTTGTTTTGGAAGATTCCCAGTCACTTGATGCAGGGTCATCCTCTACAAGACCTCTTGCAACAGATTCATACAGGGTATAGTAAACTGCATATGGGCCTGTCATATCGTCCTGCTTTGCAAAAGGATTCTTTGTATGGCAGATCGTATTGTTCATGTAATCCGCATCACCTGTTGCTGTCACACCAATATAATCATCCCAGGCACCCATCGTCCATCCTGCCGCAAAGTTTGTATACAGCGGAGTAGCGTCCGTGTTATCTTTAATTGTCTGTAAATCCTCAAGGAACTCATCCGGAGTAGCCGGAAGTTCATCAATTCCTGCTTCTTTCCAGATTCTCTTGTTGTAAACGATACCGCTTGCCGTACCACCATTTGCGATTCCGTATACAGTTCCGTCATAAGTTTTGTCCTGTACGAAATTGTAGGTCTGATCCAGTGTGTCGTAATCTCCCAGTGGTGTGAAGTAGGTGCTTAACTCACTCTTGTCAACACTGGTAGGAATGAAGCAGAGATCTCCCCAGTCACCGGTTGTAAGGCGAAGCTCCAGAGACTGCTCATAATCTGTGATTCCTTCGTACTCTACTGTGATGTTTGGATACATCTTCATGAATTCCTCCGCATATCCCTTATACACGGTATCCACGATATCAGTTCTGTTGGTCAGCACTTTGATGGATGCTGTCAGATCCTTATAATCTTCCCCCACTTTGATCTGATCCAGTGTCGGGATTTCTTCATCTGCTGCGAAAACACCAACTGCCGGGATCATGGATATTGCAAGTACTGCTGCCAGACCTGCACTTAACACTTTCTTTGACACGCTCATGTCGATTCCTCCTTTTCCTTTCCTGAGAGGCAACGGTTCCGTATCCAAACACGGTTCTCGTTACCCTGACATTTAAGTTTACTTAAGTCGTTTATTTTTAAGTTGATTTAATCTTAACACATTTAACTTAAATATCAAGTTATTTTTACTTAAATAAATCATTTTGTTAAGAACCCCAAATATTTAAGTTCTGTTTTTGTATAAAATTACAAAAAAAAGCTTCTGCCATACTCGTTTTAAACGAGCTGTAGAAGCTTTTAATGTTTTTATTTTTAATTAGGTTTAATTTATTTTATTTCTTGCGGACGCTTTCTTTTTCCACGATCTTTCCGGAAACGATACTTAATCCCCTGCCGGAAGCCGGGTTTCTGAGCTGCTTGAGTGCTTTCTCAAGAGCCACCTTTGCCATTGCCTGCGTATTTACCTCATAGCTGGTGATCTTTTTGTCCGGGAATCCCGGATACAGGTAATTGTCGAAGCCAACCACGGAAATATCCTCCGGCACACGGTATCCCTGTTTCTCCAGTTCCATGATCAGCATTCCCGCCGCAAGGTCACAGTTGCATACAAAAGCCTCCGGCATATGCTCCGGCAGCCTGATGCTCATGGCACCTTTTTCATCACGGTCTTCGATCAGCCATTCCTCTGGAAGAACCTGTCCATGTTCCAACTGTGCTTTGTAAAAGCCGCAGTAACGATCCATAATACTGCTGGTTGCATGAATCGAACCAACATAGGCCATTTTCGTAAATCCCTGCTCAAACAGATATCCTGTCATCAGATACATTCCATAGAAGTTATCAGCAATGACTGCATCATTTGCCAGCTCTTTGTCATAGAAATCCAGAAAGATCACCGGTATATCTGTACGCTCTTTCATAAAATGAATGTACTCTCTGCTGATTTCTCCCATCACTACCAGAGCATCTACGGTATGTTCTTCCTGAATCCTCGGAAGGATGAAATTATCCTCCATCTCATGCTTCAGGATCTCCACAGCCGCCATACATCCCTTATCTGTAGCTACCAGTGCAAGCTCCTGGTACATTTTCCAGTAGAACGTAGTATATGCAGCCAGATATTTCTCGGAAATGATTACTCCGATGTTGCGCAGACCGCCTTTGTTGCGTTCGCGCTTGGCAGCCGCTGACATCTGATGATACCCCATCTCATCTGCAACCTTCTGTATCTTCTGGCGCAGCTCATCACTGACACCCTTATTTCCTGCCAGCGCATTATGAACAGTTACTGTACTGACACCTACCTCTCTGGCGATATCAGCCATTCT
>CAVCYJ010000065.1:0-13561 GCA_963605995.1 Holdemanella biformis
AAAAGACCGGGCTATCTGGATAGTGCTTATTATCCTTGTAATTGCGTTTACAATTGCAAATCCGAGATTTATTACAATGAGTAACCTGTTGATCATGTTACGTCAGGTTGCTGTATGGGGAATCGCTTCTGTAGGTATGGCATTTGTTATTTTGCTTGGTGATATCGACCTTGGTACAGGATCTGTTATTACGTTCGTTAATATTTTGTGTGCAAAGCTGATGGTTGAATGCGGTGTTAATATGTACCTTGCAGTACTGATTTCGCTGGTGGCAGCAACACTGATCGGTGTTTTGAATGGTTTCATGGTAGCAACAATCGGCATCCCGGCACTGATCGCAACGTTTGCAACACAGACAGCATTTTCCGGTATTGCACTGATCATGTGTAAAGGACAGCCGGTCAACGGATTCCCGGATTCATTCTCTGTATTTGGTGCAGGATGGATCGGACCGGTGCCTATTCCGGTAATCATTATGCTCATCTGTTTCCTTATTGGAGGATTTATCCTGAATAAAACATATTTCGGACGTTATTTCTACGCAGTTGGTGGTAACATTGAAGCAGCAAGACTTTCCGGTATCCGTACAACAAGAGTAAAATATTTAGTATTTGCTTTATCTGGATTCTTTGCCGGACTTGCAGGTATCGTACTTCTGTCACGTACTAACTCCGGTATGGGCAATGCGGGACTTGGATATGAATTTAAGGTTATCACCTGCGTAGTTCTCGGTGGTGTATCTGTAGTAGGTGGCTCTGGAAGAATGTCAGATGTTGTAGCCGGTACATTTATCATTGGAGCATTGAATAATGGTATGGTACTTATGAATATCAATACCTGGATCCAGGATATCGTACTTGGTATTGTACTTGTACTTGCAGTTGGTTTTGACTGCTTCCAGAAAAAGAGACAGGCTAATTAACTGATTGTCAGGTGAATATGGTTTGGGTTTCATATATGACGGAGGAAGAAAAGTGAAAGCGGCAGTATATCATGGAAAGCATAATCTGGTAGTAGAAGACGTTCCGGTAAGAGAACTCGAAGATAATGAGGTACTGATCGAGGTAAAATATTGCGGAGTGTGTGGAACAGATATTCATATTTTTAATGGAGATGGCGGAAGCTTTGAGGTGACTCCGCCACTGATTCCGGGACATGAGTTTTCGGGAGTTGTAAAAAAAACCGGAGCGAAGGTTAAGCGGATTAAGGTTGGTGACAGAGTCAGTGGTGATCCGAATGATATGTGTGGTGAATGTTATTTCTGTAAGAATGCCATGCAGCATTTCTGTACGAATAATATCGGAGTTGGCACGACGGTGGACGGAGGATTTGCAGAGTATGTGATCATGCATGAGAAGCAGGTATACACATTTTCGGAGAACCTGAGTTTTATTGAGGCGGCGATGGCAGAACCAATTTCATGTTGTCTGCATGGAATTGATCTTTGTAATATTAAGTCAGGTGACACTGTGCTTGTGATCGGTGGCGGACCTATCGGTATGATTATGCTGCAGCTTGCAAAGAACGAGGGCGCAGCAAAAGTGATTCTCTCAGAGCCGGTGGCGGAGAAGAGAGAAATGGCACTGAAGCTTGGCGCAACAAAAGTGATCGATCCTGTTAATGAAGATGTGCAGTCGGTGCTGAATGCATATACGGCAAATGTAAATGTAGTGATCGAATGTGTAGGAAATATACATACGCAGGAAGATGCAGTGAAGTATGCCGGAAAGGGTGGAACGGTTATGTTGTTTGGGCTTGCTTCGCCGGATGAAAGTTTTGCGCTGAAGCCGGATGATGTATTTAAGAAAGAACTTCGGATTACCTCTTCATTTATTAATCCATATACGTATGAAAGAGCAATTCAGGTTCTGGAGTCCGGTATGCTTGACCTGGAAAGCCTTATTACAAATATTGTGCCGTTGGATGACATAGCTGATGTATTTACAAAATCGGAATACAGAAGAAGTGGAAAAGTCATGATAAAAGTGGCGGATTAATGAATTGTTGAAAATAATAAAGGAGCAAAAATAAAATTTTTGCTCCTTATATCGGCAAATAATGGTATTATTATATAATACCATTAAAGGGAGGGTGTGGATTATGAAGTATTATCTTGGTATAGATGTAGGAACATCAAGTGTAAAATCATTATTAATGGACAGTAAAGGAAGAGCAGTTGGAACTTCTCAGATAGGATATGACATAATAAAAGAAAAATTACAATATGCGGAACAGGATATGGATAAACTCTGGGACGCAACAAAGCAGACAATAGCAGAGCTGGTAAGAAAATATCCGCTGGAATCCGGACATATTCAGGGAATCAGTTATTCCGGGCAAATGCATGGACTGGTGCCGCTTGATGCAGAGGGAAAATTGGTCCGCAATGCAATTATCTGGGCTGATCAGAGATCAGAGAAAGAAATACAGAAGATTTATGATATTACGGGAAAAGATATTTACAGAGGAACGGTATTAAATTCATTAAGCACCGGATTTATGATTTCATCTCTTATGTGGCTGAAGGAACATGAGACAGAAAACTTTGAAAAGATCCGTTACGTGCTTTTTCCAAAAGATTATATACGTTATAAGATGTGCGGTGAGATCGGGACAGACATGTCAGATGCATCAAGCGGTGCTATATTTGATACGAAGAACAGAGACTGGGCATGGGAGCTGATCGAAAAGCTTCAGATGCCAAAGGAGATTTTCCCAAAATGTCATGAAGCATATGAAGTTGCCGGCAGAGTAAATCGTGAATGCGCAGAAAGGACCGGGCTGAAAGAAGGGATTACGATAGCATACGGTGGAGGAGATACCCTGATGCAGGGAGCAGGCAATGGTATTATTTATCCTGGTGTGCTGGCAGCTAATATTGGAACCGCGTGCCAGATATCAGGAGGGTTTCATGAACCACTGTATGATGAAAAATTTCGTACGAATACTTTCTGCCATGTGAAAGAGGATCTGTGGATGCTGATGGGGGCACATTTGAGTGGTGGAGTTGCGCTTAAGTGGCTGATGAATAATATTCTGAAGATGGGAAGTTATGATGAGATGACAGCACTTGCGGCAACAGTTCCGGCAGGAAGTGAAGGACTGGTATTTCTTCCGTATCTGAGTGGTGAGAGAACACCTTGTAATGACTCGAATGCGAAAGGCATTTACTGGGGAATGACTTTGAAGCATGAACGGGCGCATATGATTCGAAGCACAATGGAAGGTATCATATTCGGACTTCGAACTTCGATTGAAATTTTTAAGAGTCTGGGAATTGAGTATCATAAGATTATAGCCTCGGGAGGAGGGGCAAGGGGAAGACTGTTCCTGGAGATGCAGGCAGATATTTTTGATTGTGAGATATACACAAATCAGGATAATGAGCAGGCATGCATCGGAGCGGCAATAACAGCAGCAATTGCTGCAGGAGAATTTGGAAGCTATGAAGAAGCATGCGGTCAATTGATACATATGAAAGATTCTGTTGTGACACCGAATCATGAAAATCAGAAATATTATGAAGAACAGTTTGCAATATTTCGTGAGCTGTATGGACATAATGCAGATCTTTTTAAAAAAATCAGGGTATTATGAGCAGGCGGTGAAGCGGACTGCGAATAAGCCCTGATGATGTACAGGGGAATTATTTGTGAGAAAGGTCAGATGAAAGGTGAAGATATTTCAGAAGGGTTTCAACTATTCACAGGATGGAGATGGAAACAGACTGGTATATCACATGCAGGGATGTAATCTGAAGTGCCCGTGGTGTGCAAATCCCGAAGGGATGAAGCGTGAAGGAATCATTGTATCAGATGCTGAGTGGATTCTTGAAAATATCTGTCCGTGGGGTGCAATCAGAGGGACAAAGGTGGACAGAACAGTCTGCATGGGATGTAAAAAGCATGAATGCATTACGGAACACAACACAAAGGGGATGTACTTATCTTATCAGGAATATACAGTGGATGAGATCGTAGAAGAAGTATTGAATAATGAGATGATGTTTTATGATGGCGGAGGAGTTACATTTACGGGCGGCGAAGCAACGCTGCAGTTTGAAGAGCTCTTCGAGACGTTGAAAAAACTGAAAGAACATGGAATCAATACGGCGATAGAAACGAACGGGACGCATATGAGGACGGAAGAATTATTTCCATATATAAATCAGCTGATTATGGACTGCAAATTGTGTGATCCGGAAAAACACCGGAAATATACAGGGGGCTCTAATAAAGAGATTATGCAGAACATCCGAAAAGCGGCAAGGGAACATCCGTATCTCCATGTAAGGGTTCCACTGATCGGCGGGGTGAATAATACACGGGAAGATATGGAGGAATTTATCCGTTTTTTCAAAGAGATTGCGGGAGATAATGTTACATTTGAAGTACTTTCCTATCATGAATTCGGGAAGAAGAAATGGGAAGACTGCGGATGGAAATATCGCATGACTAAAGATGCATACGTGGCTCAGGAAGAAATAAAGCATTTTCGCAAGCTGATTGCAGATGCAGGACTCCGGTACAAAAGGACTTAAACAAGTATAACGGATTCGATACAGCACATAGAAAGGTGGAGAAGCATTATGAGGATCGAAAGTATTTTAAATGCACAGGAAATTACAGAAATGGCAAAAAAAAGATTCAAAGAAGAAAGAGCGATCGATCATCTCGAAGGGTGGTTTCTTGCAAAAGAGATCATGAGAGAATGTGATGAGAAATTTAAAGATGATGAAGACTGCATCAGGATTGCCAGAACACTGGTTGAAATATCTGAGAGACTTCCGTTATGGCTGAGTGATCATCAGATTTTTGCAGGAACGCAGGATGATGCTTTTGCAAGATCCTATGCTCTGATCAATCCTGCCTTTTCGGTAGATTCCTTTACCGGATATTGTGACCCGGTTGCTGTGTTCGGGGATATTGAACCCATCGGGGATATCACACAGGAAAGAATTGATGATCTGAAAGAATATAATGAGAACACGAAATTTGCTCAGGCACTTTGCGCTGCCTATGATATTGCAGGGGATAAGACAAGTGAAGCGATCTTTTTTATTGAGCAGGTTACAGGACATCTGATTCCTGATCTCCGTGGAGTATTAAAGGCCGGGGTGAAAGGATTAAAAGATCAGATTAAAGAGCAGAAAGAAAAAACAGCCGACGAATCAAAGAGGATATACTTAGATGCAATGGATATAGCACTGGATGCAGCTGTGGCCATCGCCGGAAGATATGCAGATATGGCGGAAAAAAAAGCAGGTATTTTCGAAGGAAAAGATAAAGAGCGTTTTGAACTGATGGCTGCAACACTTAGAAAGGTACCGGAAAACGGAGCAGAGAATCTGTATGAGGCGATTCAGTCATTTATCATTATGTGGCAGACGATGTGTCTGGAACAGACACCGAATCCATATGCATTCTCTGTTGGAAATGCAGACCGTATCTTTGAACCATACAGAAACAGAGAAAATACAGGCAGAGATATGACAGCTGCATTATTAAAACACCTGCTTGTATTTTATAATGTGGCAGACAGAAGCTGGGCAATCTCTCAGAATCTGATTATCGGTGGAAAATCCAATACGGGCGAGGACATGATAAATCCGACATCTTATGCACTGTTGGATGCTTATTATGACATGAACCTTCCACAGCCGATCCTGTCTGTAAAACTGCATAAAAACACACCGGATGAGCTGTATGAAAGTCTTGGAAGATTTTTGTTCACATCTGGCTGTCTGACTCCGTCGTTCTTCAACGATGATTCGGTATTCGAGTTTCTCAAAGAGAAAAATCATGTAGATCCACAGGATCTGGAAGACTATTCTGTTGCGGGATGCCAGGAACCGTTGATTATGGGAAAAGATAACGGAAATACCACAAACAGCTGGCTGAATATGGCAAAAGTTCTTGAGCTTTGTATTAATAACGGAAGATCAGAAATTTCAGGAAAAAAATTTGGAAAGAGTTATGGAGAAAATGGATGTAAGAATGCATTGGAGCTTCTCAGAAACATCCGACCGATCTTTTATAAAAACCTGGAAGAATATGTGGATCATATGGTGGAATGCGCAAATGCGGCATCAAAAGCAATCTCTATTCTGCAGGTGCCATTTCTTTCGACGCTGATGGGGGGAATCGAGACAGGAGCAGATGTCAGAGATGTAAAAACTCAGGGAACAAAATATAATGGAAGCGGCTGCCTGATTCATGGACTCTCCGTAGTGGCAGATTCATTTGCTGCGATTGATGCCCTTCTTGCTGAGAGGCCGGAAGATGCAGAGCGTATGGTGGAGGCACTGAAGGATAACTTTGAACGTGATCCGGAGATGCGGCAGTATCTTATGAAAGCTGGTAAGTATGGTAATAACATAGCTTCTGTAGATAAAGATGCAGCTGAAATTGCAGGAAGAGTCAGTGATATGATATGTTCTAAGAAAAATTATCTTGGCAATGCATTTCGTGCAGACTGGGCTTCTCCATCGACACATCTGTTGTATGGTTACTGGGTCGGCGCAACACCGGACGGAAGACTTGCAAGAGAAGAACTTGGATATGGTATAGATCCGCTGTATGGTGAAGCACATCAGGGACTTGGATTCAGAATAATGTCTAACATGAAACTTCCATTTGACAAGATGAATGGCGGATGCGCATCTCATCTTGGAATCAATCCGAATTACTTCAGGAGCCAGACAATGGAAGGAAAAGGGATGGAGTTCAAAGATAAGATTATAGCACCGCTGTTCTTCAATCCGAAGAAGACAGATGGAATTTCGCCATTCTATCTGTATGTCAATGTCACAACACCGGAAATGCTCAGAAAAGTACTGGCTAATCCTAAAAAATACGCGCCAAGCGGAGTATATATTATGAGAATCCATGGAACATTTGTTAATTTCCTGGATCTGTCACCGGATATTCAGGAGGATATTATCAAACGTCTGGATATGGAATCAACATCCATGTAGGGATCAGTCTGGCGGCGCACTGCGGCAGTCCCGGATCATAATCATTTTTCTGCTGTGGATATCACTTACTGGAGATCTGAGATGGTTACATCACCATATACAGATTTCCAGTCAGTGTCAAAATTATCTACGGCATTAAGGATGTGAGCCTGTTTTAGCGCGGCAGATAAGATCGAAGGATCCATTGTTGCCTCCTGTGCGCCGGCAAGAAAAGCGCGGTCAACCTGACCCGCATTCTTAAAGCTTGCTCCGAGAATATGGGTTTTATATTCGTAAAGTGTAATCATCTCAGCGAAAGAGGCAATTACATCATCCGGATTGATCCCCATATTTTCCATACGGTTGAAGTAAGGCGCGATATAACCGGCTCCGGCTTCCATTGCGAGGAAGCCCTGCTGTTTACTGTATATGGCAGTAGCGGTCACACTGGCACCCTGGTTTGCCAATATCCTGATTGCTTTGATGCCTTCTAAAGTGACAGGGATTTTAATACATACCTGATCGTCTACTTTTCTGAGGATTGCATCTGCATCTCTGAGGATTCCGTCAGTATCCGGTGCTGTAACCTGGATATGGAGAGTTTTATCTGTTCCGATGATGGAACGGATTTCATTCATATGTGCAAAGAAATCAATTTTTCCTTCTTTTTTCACAATCGAAGGGTTCGATGTGACTCCGGAGATTGGGAAAATGTCAGTGTAGTAGCGAATGGCATCAAGATTTGCTGTGTCCAGTAAATATTTCATAAGAGACCTCCTGAAAATTATATAAATTAGGTTGCGTGTTGCTGAGAACAGAGCGGACAGAAAATGTCATTGTGCAATAAGTATACGGATATTTTTTTCTGAGAGGTATGCCTGCTCTTCTTCGGAAATACCGGAATCAGTGATGAGCTGGTATACATCCTCAAAACCAAGATAGGCAACAGCTCCGAACTGCCGGAACTTTGCGGAATCAGCCAGAACATAAGTGTGCTCAGCTGATTTTGTCATCTCACGTACTGTGTCTGTACGCGTCAGATCTTCACCGGTGAACCCGAAATCTCTGGAAAATCCATCAATTCCGGTAAATATCTTATCCACATGAAATTGCTGAATGGCACATTTGGTAAGCGGGCCGACCAGAGATCTGCCCTTGGGCTGTAAGGTTCCGCCGAGAAGAATGACCTGGATATTTGCATGATCGGCAACATAGTCGGCAAGATATACAGAATTGGTGATGATCGTTATATTCTGTCTGGTTCTGGCGAGCTCTTCTGCGAAGAGTGTGCAGGTGGAACCGGACTCAATGATCAGTGTTTCGCCGTCTTCTACAAGAGCCGCTGCAGCCTGTGCTATTTTCTGTTTGTTGTCATAATGAAAGGCCATACGATAGTTGATATCGCCCGGATCTCTCAGTACGGCATAGCCGCGCTCACGTTTTAAAATCCCGCGTTCAGACAGAGTATCAAGATCCTTGCGTATAGTTACCTTTGAAGTGTGCAGATGCTCTGCAAGCGCGGAAACTTCGGTCTTACCATGCTCTGTCACATATTCAAGCAATGCTATATGTCGTTCTTTTAATGTCAAAATGCATTTCTCCTTTTTGCAATGTGTAGATATGATGTCAGGGCTAAAATATCTTTTGACCCTGATATCATATTATCACTGAAATGGATGTGGGTCAACAACAAAAAGTTTCGTACGAAAGACATAATTATTTCAAAGTGTTTACAAAGAGGTTTCTATATGATATAGTTAAGTTAATATGAAGAGAATCGGGCAGCTGCCCGGGTCAAGCGGATACAAGCAAGTCCCCACCCGCTGCTTATTGCTTTTCGCAATTGAAGCAGGGGACTTACTTGATTCGGTTAAAATAAAAAAAGGAGGATGTATAACATGAAACATGGGATTTATTATGCTTATTGGGAGAGCGAATGGGCTGCTGATTACAAATATTATATAGAAAAAGTAGCCCGACTTGGTTTTGATATCCTGGAGATTGGTGTGGGACCGATTGCGGATTATTCACAGGCAGAGATCAGTGAACTGAAAAAATGTGCGGATGATAACGGGATTATACTGACAGGAGGATATGGTCCGACAGCCGCTCACAATATGGGAGCTTCTGATCCGAAGCTTAAAGCGGAAGCACTTGAGTGGTATAAGAGAACCTTTGACGTAATGGGAAAATTAGATATGCATTGGCTCGGCGGAGCACTCTATTCTTACTGGCCGGTTAATTTCGAGACAGTGAATAAGCCGGAAGACTGGAAATATAGTGTAGAGGGTGTTCGTGAACTTGCTGATGCTGCAAAACCCTATGGAATAGATCTTGGAATGGAAGTGATCAACAGATTTGAAACACATCTTCTGAATACTGCAGAAGAAGGTGTGGAATTTGTAAAGGAAGTAGAAAAAGATAATGTAAAAGTTATGCTTGATACCTTCCATATGAATATTGAAGAGTCAAGCATCGGAGATGCGATTCGTCAGGCTGGAAGTCTGTTAGGTCATCTGCATACCGGAGAAAGCAACCGTATGGTTCCCGGAAAAGGCCATCTTCCGTGGAGAGAAATTGGTGATGCGCTGAAGGACATCAGATACGATGGAAATGTAGTTATGGAGCCGTTTGTGCGCATGGGCGGACAGGTTGGAGCGGATATTAAGATATGGAGAGACTTAAGCCGCGGTGCGAGTGAAGAAAAACTTGATGAAGATGCTAAACGTTCGGTCGAATTCCAGAGATATATGCTTGACTGGAAGTAAAAGGTTATTCTGAACAATCTGAAACAGGGAGGTTTTTCATGAGAGAAGTAAAAGCAATTAAGATCAATACGGCAGATTTTGCGCCGTTTGGAACATTTTACAACATGACAGAGCCGGAAGGATATCCGCTACAGGGTGAGATTCATAAGTTTTATCCGGATCGTATTTCGGGAACAGGCATGGGAAGTATTGCATTTTCCCCGATTGCTGTGCGCAAAGACGACAGGATCGTAAAAGCAGCAGAATATCATACAACTACGTGGGAGGGGATCGTTGCGCTTGATGATGATATGATCATTCATGTAGCACCTGCATCGGGAGGGACTCCGGTTCCTGAGCTTGCTGAAGCATTTATTGTACCAAAGGGATGTATGGTAAAGATTAATGCGGCGATCTGGCATCTGTGTCCGCTTCCACTTAATAAGGATGAGCTTCATGCGATGATCATTCTTCCGGAATGCACATATGCAAATGATTGTACAGTTGTAGATTTTGAGGAAAAAGACTGGTTCAGAATAACTGTGTAAAATTCTTTACTTCTGTTGCTGTTTAGATTAAATTATGGTATTATGGACATATATTAAGCTAATATATACAAAAAAATCTAAAAAAACATAGCAGGAGTGGTCAAAATGTATCAAGAAGAATACAAACGCTGGTTGGCAGCAGATCTGCAGGATGCGGATCTTAATCCGGAATTATCCAAGATTGAAGGAAACGATGAAGAGATCAAAGATCGTTTCGCAGTAGCACTGAAGTTCGGAACAGCAGGACTTCGTGGAGTACTTGGTGCCGGAACCAACCGCATGAATATTTATGTAGTACGTCAGGCAACACAGGGACTTGCAAACTGGGTAAAAACTCAGGGCGGCAGCCAGACAGTAGCTATCAGCTATGACAGCCGTCTCAAGAGTGATGTATTTGCAAAGAATGCAGCGGGTGTACTTGCAGCGAACGGAATCAAAGTAAGGATCTACGATGCACTGATGCCGGTACCGGCACTTTCCTTTGCAACACGTTACTATGAGTGCAACGCAGGTATCATGGTAACTGCATCCCACAACCCGGCCAAATACAACGGATACAAAGCATACGGCCCTGACGGATGCCAGATGACAGACGATGCCGCAGCGATCGTATATGATGAGATCCAGAAGACAGATGTGCTTACCGGTGCGAAATATATGTCCTTCGCAGAAGGTGTGGAAGAAGGTCTGATCCGTTTCGTGGGTGATGACTGCAAGCAGGCTCTCTACGAAGCGATCGAATCCCGCCAGGTTCGTCCGGGCCTTTGCAAAACAGCAGGCCTGAAACTGGTTTACAGCCCGTTAAACGGCTCCGGACTTGTACCTGTAACTCAGGTATTAAAGGATATCGGGATCACAGACATCACGATCGTTCCGGAACAGGAATATCCGAACGGATACTTCACAACCTGCAGCTATCCGAACCCGGAAATCTTTGCAGCCCTTGAACTGGGATTAAACCTTGCAAAAGAAACAGGTGCAGACTTAATGCTTGCGACTGACCCGGATGCAGACCGTGTCGGTATCGCAATGAAATGCCCGGATGGTTCCTATGAGCTGGTAACAGGTAATGAAGTAGGTGTACTCCTTCTCGACTATATATGCGCCGGCCGTATCGAGAAAGGCACAATGCCGGAGAACCCGGTAGCAGTGAAGTCTATCGTTTCCACACCGCTTGCAGATGCAGTAGCAGAGCACTACGGTGTAGAACTCAGAAGCGTACTTACAGGCTTCAAGTGGATCGGTGATCAGATCGCACAGCTTGAAGCAGCAGGCGAAGTAGACCGTTTCATCTTCGGATTCGAAGAGAGCTACGGATACCTTGCAGGTCCGTATGTACGTGACAAGGATGCCGTTATCGGTTCCATGCTGATCTGTGAAATGGCTGCATATTACAGAAGTATCGGAAGTTCCCTGAAACAGAGAATGGAAGAAATCTATGCACAGTACGGCCGTTACCTCAACAAAGTAGACAGCTTCGAATTCCCGGGATTAAGCGGAATGGACAAGATGTCAGCTCTGATGCAGGGACTTCGCGACAAACCTCTCACAGAGATCGCAGGTCACCAGATCGTCAAAGTAACAGATTATAAGAAACCGGAAGAAACAGGACTTCCGGCGGCAAATGTACTTATCTACAAACTGGACAACGGTGAAACAGTAGTTGTTCGTCCATCCGGAACAGAACCTAAGATCAAGATCTACTACACGACTCTCGGCAAAAATCTCGCAGAAGCAGAAGCCGAGAAAGAGAAGCTTGCAGAAGCACTGAAGCCGATCATGGCATAAGCGGCTGCAGGCAGAACTGAATAAAATATATTAGAGAGTGCAAGGTTGCGGGAATGCTTTTATAAACGCACTCTAAGCAGGAAAGGCTGTGCTCATGGAAGCGCAGCCTTTTCGTTATATCACAGGAAATCCCTCCGGGCAGGATTCTTTCTCATAATCTTCCGGAAAAAATCACAGGGAAAGCCAGATTGTTTTTGACTTAGTAAATTCTCTTTGCTACAATAAAAAATAACGTAAAGAAGAAATTTGTCTATGAGTCTGTGAATTGAAAGGAAACTAGAATGGAAGAATATGAAGTAATCAGTATCCCGGTATCTGACGGAACAGAACGCGACTTTGCGATCATGGATACTTTTGAATTTGAAGGACAGGGCTATCTGGCGGTTTCTCTGATCGAGGGAGATGAGATCCGGGAGGGTGTATATATTTACCGTTATCAAAATGCAGAAGACGGAGATGTTGTGGTAGAGCAGATCACCTTACCGTCAGAATACAAAAAAGTGACAAAATACTACGAACAGATGTAAATCAAATAAATCTGATCAGAATAAAAGCAGGAGGAAACAAACATGGAAAAATCAACAGTTTATTTCACAGACTTTCGATGTCCGGTCGGCACCAGTCAGCTTGACAAACTGAAGAAGCTCTGCATTGCAGCCGGAATTAAAAATATCGATATGGATGGCAAATTCGTAGCGATCAAGATGCATTTCGGAGAGCTTGGAAATATGGCTTTCCTGCGTCCGAACTATGCAAAAGTAGTAGCAGATCTCTGCAAAGAACAGGGAGGACTTCCGTTCCTCACAGACTGTAACACTCTTTATCCGGGAAGCCGCAAGAACGCGCTGGAACATCTGGACTGCGCAAACATGAACGGTTTTAATACCATTACAACCGGATGCCAGATCATTATCGGTGACGGACTGCGCGGTACTGACGAAGTAGAAGTACCGGTAGTGAATGGAGAATACTGTCAGACAGCACTGATCGGTCATGCGATCATGGATGCGGATATCTTTATCAGTTTAAGCCACTTTAAAGGTCATGAAGCAACAGGCTTCGGCGGCGCACTCAAGAACATCGGAATGGGCTGCGGAAGCCGTGCCGGAAAGATGAAACAGCATGCCAGCGGAAAACCGGCCGTACATGAGGAACTCTGCCGTGGCTGCCGCCGCTGTGCGAAGGAATGCGGAAGTGATGCGATTACATATCCGGATAAAAAAGCAGTCATTGACTATGACAAATGCAAAGGCTGCGGCCGCTGCATCGGAGCCTGCAGTTATGATGCGGTATACAATCCGAACAGCAGTGCCAATGAGCTCCTTGACCGCAAGATGGCAGAATATGCACAGGCAGTCTGTCATGGCCGCCCGCATTTCCATGTGGCTCTGGTTCAGGATATCAGCCCGAACTGCGACTGTCATGGAGAGAACGACGCACCGATCCTTCCTGATATCGGAATGTTTGCAAGCTTTGACCCGGTAGCATTAGATCAGGCCTGCGCAGATGCCTGTCTGAAGGCA
>CAVCYJ010000066.1:0-13494 GCA_963605995.1 Holdemanella biformis
TTTCTTTAGAATATTTCCGCGCATCTCCTGCCACTTTGACGCAGGATTAACAATTATACTTTTTTAGGACAACTTCTCATCCACTCTGTCAGTATACGAAAGCTAACACTTTATGTCAATTGATTTTTCTCATGATTTTAATTAAATACAATCCTGAAAAGGTAATCTCAGTTTTTGCACTTTTACTGTTCTTTATACTGTACAGTAAGGTTTTTCCGCACCTGAACAGATGTAAAAAAACACCTGCCGGCCCATCTCTGAAATGGCCTGACAGGTATTTGATAATTTTTATCTTATGTAAATTAACGATTATTAATTGCTGTTACAAGAGCATCGATAGAAGCACGGATAATATCCGGGTCTACACCGGCGCCCCATGCAAGAGTTCCGTCCGGTTTTTTTATACCGACATAGGCTATGGCCTTGGAGCTTGAACTGCGCTCCAGGGCATGCTCCTGATATGTTTCCAGGGTATATTTCAGCTCGTATGCTTTCTTTAATGCATTGCTGACAGCATCCAGACGTCCGTTGCCGACAGCTTCTGTAGTAATCGTCCTGCCTTTGAACGTTGAAGTAACTTTTGTTGTAATGCCATCCTCTGTCTGTCGGAAGTGAACTTCGTTGATGTTATATGGTTCCACAATATTTTCAAATGTCTGTTTGAACAGAGTAAAGATCTCATCCGGATGAAGCTCTTTATGCTTGTGATCTGAAACAGCTTTTGTGGCATATCCCATTGCCTCACGCATCTTCGGCGGCAGATTAAGACCGAATTTAGTTTCAAGGATATATCCGACACCGCCCTTGCCGGACTGGCTGTTGATACGGATAACATCTGCATCATAGTTTCTGCCAACATCTGTCGGGTCGATCGGAAGATATGGTACATTCCAGTGATCCGGGTCTTTTTCATCTCTCCAGTGCATACCTTTGGCAATGGCATCCTGATGAGAGCCTGAGAATGCAGCAAAGACAAGGGCACCGCTGTACGGACTTCTTTCGTTGACTTTCATTCCCGTACACTCTTCATATACCTCACAGATATGCGGCATATCAGAGAAGTCAAGCTTCGGATCCACTCCCTGGGAATACATATTCATACCCAGCGTAACAATATCTACGTTACCTGTACGCTCACCGTTTCCGAATAATGTACCCTCAATTCTGTCTGCGCCTGCAAGTAATCCCATTTCAGAATCTGCAACACCGCATCCTCTGTCATTGTGCGGGTGAAGGGATACGATAACGTTCTCACGGTATTTCAGATTCTCACACATATATTCAACCTGACTTGCATAAACATGCGGCATGGAGTGCTGCACAGTTACAGGCAGATTGATAATGCATTTATTATCAGCTGTCGGCTGCCATACATCCAGAACTGCGTTGCAGACCTCCAGCGCATATTCAGGTTCCGTACCTGTAAAGCTCTCAGGGCTGTACTCAAACTGAAAGTTTCCATCTGTCTCAGCTGCCAGTTTCTTTAATAATGCAGCTCCGTCTACTGCGATCTTCAGGATTTCTTCTTTGGATTTTCTGAACACCTGCTCTCTCTGAGCTACCGAAGTAGAGTTGTATACATGTACGATTGCCTTCGGCGCACCCTTAACAGCCTCAAAGGTCTTACGGATGATGTGCTCTCTTGCCTGAGTCAGAACCTGGATAGTTACGTCCTGCGGGATCAGATTCTGCTCGATCAGAGTACGCAGAAATTCATATTCTGTTTCAGAAGCAGCCGGGAAGCCTACTTCGATTTCTTTGAAGCCGATTTTTACAAGAAGTTTGAAGAATTCAATTTTCTGTTCCAGACTCATCGGGATCACCAGTGCCTGGTTTCCATCACGAAGATCCACGGAACACCAGACCGGTGCTTTGTCCACATATTCCTTCTCTGCCCATTTCATGCATCTGACCGGCGGCATGAAATACTGTCTCTGATATTTGCTTGGATTCATCATTTTTCTCTTCCTCCATATAAATAATGTGTAAATATTGTGTTTATCCTTCTCAAATGACGCTTTTATGTCGCTGGAATATTACGGGGTAATTTCCTGTAACATAAAAAAATCTCTCATCTCCCGCAGACTTATCTGCAAGAGACGAAAGATAAAATATCTTACGCGGTACCACTCTCATTTATGAACTATGTCATACACTCATGGGATACGGAATGAACTGTCATCCTTATATCCTCTCCATATAACGGTGGACACCGTCTGCACCTACTCTCATAAGATTTCAGGCAGCTGCTCAAAGGCGAGTTCCACATTTTCCTTCCACTGCCTTTCAGCACCCGGCAGTTCTCTGTGCTTCAGTCCATGTGTACTATTCCTTATCATCGCATTCGACTTATTATTTGCTCAAAAAGATATTAACATATATCTGAATCATTCGTCAAGAATAATTTATAAAAGCTCACATGACATAACAATCATATCTGATCGCCTTTCCTTTCAGAATATAAGAAGGCTCCCTGCCCGCCAGATGTACGCTTTTCAGCGGACGTTTCACAATGATCTTAGACGGCGCGGCCTTCACTGCCGCATCAAAAAGATCTTTTTCCCCGGAACATGGAGGTTCCAGCTTCTGTATCAGCTGCAGCTTTTTATTGATCAGACCGGACTTCTGTCTTTCCGGAAACATTGGATCCAGGTAGATTACATCTACCGGATCCATCAGCTTTGTCAGGCATTCCACACTGTCACCCTCTATAAGCTTCATCCGTCCCGCTATATCCTTCAGCACAGGATGCTCCCTGACCCGGCGGAGAGCATCCTTCAGAAGTGCTGCGATCACCGGATTCTGTTCATATAAAGTCACTTCATAACCGTATGCCGCCAGAAGAAAACCATCCTCTCCCATACCGGCAGTGGCATCAATAGCCTTCAGATTTTCACCCTCCGCTTTTGCAGCCCGCACCAGCATTTCATGGGAAAGCCTTCCATTTGTAACCCTGCGAAGCATATTTTCGAAGTTTCCCTGATAAGTCAGGCCATAACCGATGAGCGATACACCTTTCGAATCAAACATGACCGTAAGATGCTCTCCGGGCTTTGCAGTAACCGGTACATTATTTTTTCCGGCAAAAGATTCTGCCATCTCTTTCTGCCCGCCTTTACCGAGGCAGACAACTATTTCATCATTCATATTTTTATTCAACCGTCACACTCTTAGCCAGGTTTCTCGGCTTATCTACATCCAGACCCTTGGCTACACTGACATAATATCCCAGAAGCTGAAGCGGTATGACTGCCAGCGAGGTCGCAAAATGCGGATCTGTTTTCGGAATATAGACAGTAAAATCTGCTGTATCTTCTATATTGTAGTGTCCATATGTAGTAAGCCCCATAAGATACGCCCCACGGCTCTTGCACTCTACCAGATTAGATACTGTTTTCTCATAAAGATGATCCTGGGTAAGAATGCCAATCACAAGAGTGCCGTCTTCAATAAGAGAAATTGTACCATGCTTCAGTTCACCTGCTGCATAAGCCTCTGTGTGTACATAACTGACTTCTTTCATCTTCAGGCTGCCCTCCATGCTGATCGCATAGTCAATGCTCCTGCCTATAAAAAAAGCATCTTTTGCATTCGCCTGTTTGGCTGCAAACCACTGGATACGTTCCTTATCATCTTCAATGATCTTGGATATTTTATCCGGGAGAGTTTCAAGTTCTGCAATCAGCTGCCGGTACTGTTCTTCTGTAATCTGTTCCCTTACCATAGCAAACTGCACTGCCAGGATATAAGCTGCGATCAGCTGGGTACTGTATGCCTTGGTTGTTGCCACAGAAATTTCCGGGCCTGCCAGTGTATAAAAAACGCTGTCTGCTTCTCTGGCAATAGAAGAACCAACCACATTGACAATTCCAAGTGTACGGATACCATTCTTTTTTGATTCACGAAGTGCTGCCAGACTGTCTGCTGTCTCTCCGGACTGACTGACGATGATCACAAGTCCATCCGGATTCAGAATCGGTTTCCTGTAACGGAACTCAGAGGCAAGCTCCACACGTACCGGAATCCCGGCCAGATCTTCGATCACATACTGAGCTGCCATTCCTACATGGTAGGCTGAGCCGCAGGCCACAATATATATCTGACTGATCCTGCGGATATCCTCTTCAGTAAATCCAATTTCCGAAAGATCGATTTTTCCTTCTTTAAGCACAGAATTCAGGGTATCACGTACAGCTTTTGGCTGTTCATGGATCTCTTTCATCATAAAATGTTCAAAGCCGGCTTTCTCAGCTGCTTCTGCATCCCATTCGATAGTCTTTGGCTCTTTCTGTATCTCATCACCATCCAGATTGTAAAAGGTGATCTCTCCTTTTCTGACACGGGCCATCTCCATATTTCCGATATAATACACATTTCTGGTATATTTCAGAATTGCAGGAACATCTGATGCAATATAGGATTCCCCGTTCTCCACACCGAGTATCATCGGGCTGTCCTTTCTTGCCACATAGATTTCTTCCGGATAGTCTCTGAACATGATCGCCATTGCATAAGAACCGCGTATGCGGACCATCGCATGATTAATGGCATCTACCGGTGTACCGAGATACTTTTTGTAATAATAGTCCACCAGTTTGACAGCCACCTCTGTATCTGTAGATGAATAGAACTCATAACCATTGCGGAGCAGTTTATCCTTCAGTTCCTGATAATTCTCAATAATCCCGTTATGGACAGCTACTACATTACCGTCATCGCTCATATGAGGATGTGCATTTGTCTCAGACGGCTCTCCGTGCGTTGCCCATCGGGTGTGTCCAATCCCACAGGTTCCGGGTACGGATTCACCTCCGCTGGTTTTCTCTGCAAGAACTTTCAGCCTTCCTTTTGCTTTGATAACCTCCGTATCGCCTTTACCATTGCGAACTGCAAGCCCTGCAGAATCATATCCTCTGTATTCCAGCCTGGACAGACCATATAATAAAATCGGTGCCGCCTGATGTTCACCTGTAAATCCGACAATTCCACACATATCTTAATATTCCTCCTGTATAATTCCTTTAACAACTGAAAACCCACACTTTTTCTGTTACTGTCCGCGCCGCGTCCGGTAACAGAAATCTTACCTGATCTCACAAAAACAGAGGCAAAATCTCTCCTGCCCCTGTCTTGTTCCTGTAATTGCGGGAGTATTTTCTGTCATACTGCATTCCATTGTATCATGCTGTGATACCTATGGCAAGGAAAACACCCAAACGCTGTACTCTATTTATATGAAAGTACTTTCAGTTTCGCTATTCTTTTATTTTACTTTCTGACCTTTTACAGCGGACCAGCTGCTGTAAATTTTCTTTCCGCTTTTATCGTATGCATAAGAGCGGATTCTATAATAATATTTGTAATTCTTCTTCAGATTTGAATTCGTATATTTTACAGTCGAACCCGATTTAATTACTGCTGCCCTCGTATAAGCACCGGAGCTTCCCTTACGGCGGTAAATCTCATAACCTTGTGCATTCTTTGATTTTTTCCAGCTAAGCACAAGTTTCCCTGTCTTCTTGTTTGATATGCCTGTAATCGATGTATTGTCAGGACGTTCAAGTGCGCTGTCCGAGAAATATGGTTCCCCTGTCATCAAAAGGACGGAATTTTTTCCTGTTCCATAAAGTTTCTTCGTATTTTCATCATACGAATAATGTAAAGTCATACCATCCACTATGTACGTATAGCCCTTCTCAATACTTCCGGAAAATGGAGTATCCAGAAACAGACCTCCACCTGTTCCCGCCGTATCTTCAGCACCGTTTGTAACATCTGCCAGATAATATTTATTATTATCCGCAATAATGTTCCACATATGAGAACCCGTCCCTGTTTCTCCACTCATAATACCGGTTACTGTATAACAGCTGATATCACTGAGATCGCACAGATACTGAAAAGCTTTTGCAAATCCCTCACAGACAACCTTCGTGTTTTTATCTCCGTCAAATACATAGATCAGCTGCCACGAATCTCCGTATTCATCTACAGTCGACACCGTTTCATCATACGAAGTAAGGCTATAGAT
Source organism: Holdemanella biformis (assembly GCA_963605995.1). GTDB lineage: Bacteria > Bacillota > Clostridia > Lachnospirales > Lachnospiraceae > Blautia_A. Next base: position 6,032 of record CAVCYJ010000066.1, read on the forward strand.
CTTTTCCCTGTATGCAAGAAGTTTCTCTGTCTGTGTACAGCTGCTGAATTCATTTACGATCTTTCTCGCATTAGATGCAGCCTTTCTGGCACGCTGGACAACAGCTGCATTTACTTCATAGCTTCCGGCTGCATAGCTGCCGCTTACAGGCATGTATATATAGATATCTGTTATTTTAACAGTTGTTGTATTTCCCTCCGTCGTAGCAGTATATCCATACCTCCATACAGTTGATGCCGTTTTGTCATACCAGTAAAGCTCATAAGGGCAATCTGCCAGCAGACAATTTATAATCCTGGAAATATCCAGCGTACTGAAACGGGTAGTCACTTCCTTCTCAAGTGCCGTTTCCTTCGCTGTGGTCTGCCAGGTAAATCCAAGATCAGAGCTGATATTAAATTTCGTTGAGCCACCCTCAGAAGCTGCTGTGGTAATTTTATCCTTAAGCTCCTCATACACTATCTGCTGTACATCATTCAGCGCATTTCCGGCCACAGAAGCTCCCGGCTGTGTAACCGTATCCTCTTCATACAAAATACCATTAAGATATCCATCCAGTAACCGGGTACTGTCCGGAATATCAGCGTCCGGGATCAGATTCCCCTTAACGGTTTTCATATCATCAGTCTCATCTTCTCCGGTATATGTATCATCCTCTCCCGAACTAAACTCTGAAATATCTCCGGTATCCGTACCGAAATCCAGCGTCACTAAATCCGCAGCATCCGTAAAATCTGCCGCAGGTGTCAGAATCCTTCCGGCCGCCAGTATCAGGCTGAGCTCCAGCCCCACCATCATTCCTTTCCTATACACGTAAATCCCCCTTCCCTATTTGTCACATATAATGGAGAAATATAATTTTTCCGTACATTATCTTCCCATTTTCGGACATCAGCCAACACATTATTCTGTATTTACAATATCCTATTTCGACAAATAAAGCAAGAGATTTCGTTTTTTTAAGGCTTAACAGTTGTTTTCACGTTACTGTTCACTGGTAATATCCCGCGAGGTGTTTTTTTGTGAGCAATACTCACAGAAAACCCGAGACATACCGCGCGAATTTATGCGTCTAGCATAAATTCTGTGCATCGCGAAGCGTGTTACTGGGCACGGAGTGAACAGTAACGTTTTCACATGCAAAGCTTACAAGCTTCTGTTCTCCTGCCAGATAACACAGATCCGCAAGACGCTCATACTTCGTCTGCATACATGCAATATAATCATCAAGAAATCTTCTGACCTGATATGGGATATCCAGCTTCTCATATCTGCTTTCAAGTTCTGCCATATCTTTGGTGTCCTGCCGGATATATTTATCCATTACACTCATTTCCTCTTTAAGAACTGCAAGTTTTTTCTCGAAATCCGGTGTCAGTTTCATTTCATTCATTGTGTTCATTATTCATTTCTCCTGTCATCCTGTGCCTGTGATATGATATTTATCGCTTTCAGCAGCAGTTTCACCGTAATCATTCCGAACGGTCAACATAAATAAACATTGCCATCGCACTATACGCTTATATCTCACTGCAGCTGTATGATATCATCTCACATAGTGTTGTGTGTTGGTGACTGTTCCATACTTCACTGTGAAAGCATCGAACAATCGCATGTTATTTAATATCGTGTTTCGAGTTTAATTGTAGTTTTTGCTGTTGTAAAAGTCAATGAGATTCGTCCGACATTTCACTATGTAATTCGACATCAGAGTTACTGTCCGCTCCGTATCTGCCAGCAGAAAAAAGCCTGTTCTATGCTTTTTCTTTCAGGATACGGTTGAGTTTTACAAAGTCTGTCACTGCCTTCTTTCCGATCCTGCATATTTTCTTCATGTTAATGGAATTAACTCCTCCCTGACGCGGCCGGAATGTCACAGGCAGATATTTTATGGTACAGCCCTTCTTCTTGAAAATAACCGTCAGAAGTACATTGGAAAGGTTGAAATTCTTCGGGATCAGACCCATGTATCTGCGCATGGTTTCTGCTTTCATCAGCCGGTATGGAGTATTCGCATCTCTTAAAGTTACCCCGAAGCAGATGCGGATAACCGCTTTCAGCGTCTTTGTGACAAATATCCGCGAAAAACCGTCCTGTCTGCCTTTTCTCCAGCCAATGACCATATCGTAACTTTCTCTGCGGTTCCAGAAGGGTTCAAACTCATCAGGCAACGTCTGACCGTCAGAATCTGTCTGAAATATGTAATCCGCGCCATTCTTCAATGCATATTTGTAGCCGTAAAGTACTGTGGCTCCATGACCTCCATTTGGCTTAGTCAGCGGAATCAGAAGCGGCCGGGTCTCGGCATACAGTTTTAATTTCTCATATGTAGCATCCTTACTTCCGTCATCAATGATCACCAGACGGGATTCTCCGTTGCCATTATGCTTCTCTATGACGGGATACCAGTCCTTGACAACCTGTTCGATATTATCCTGCTCATTATATGCAGGGATAACGATATATAGCTTATCCATAGTGCCTCTCCTTTGGATGATTAATAAATGTATTATAACACACATGTATGGCGAATGGTATTGCGGAGTTTATCTGACGGCTGCTGTGCTATATCTCTTCTGCCAACAGGCCGAGCTTCCGGGCCAGCTTCAGCAGATCTCTGTTGGCACTGTTCATGGTACCGAACTCCCTCAGCGGACAGATAACTCTCCGACACTGCTTCATGAGTTCTGCCGCCCTGTCACAGGTTTCCTGTGAAATACACTCAAATGGTTTTTCGGAAATCACCTGTTCTGCGAGTGCATTGGCAACCTGATAGTCAAGGTCATTCGTATGAAGAACTCCTGCCGCAAAAGGAATACCCCTGCGCTGCAGTTTCCGGTAAACCGGAATACCGCTTCCGTTGCCGCCAATCACAAATATCTGTGGTGAACCCTTCGGCGGCTCCATCTCCACACATCCGAAAGCTGCGTTATAGCTTCCACGGGTGATACCATACAGATTACGGATATAATCAGAAGTAAAGATTTCTTCCGGCGCACCATGTTTCTCTATATATTCTCCATGAACACAGATAACTTTGTCCGAAATTTTCTGGGCAAGATCCAGTTCATGAAGAGACATGATAACGGTAAGCTGATGTTCCAGTACCATCTGTTTCAGGATAGTGAGAAGCTCCAGCTTGTGTCGGATATCCAGAAAAGAAGTTGGTTCATCCAGTACAATGATCTCCGGTTCCTGACAGATGGCACGGGCAAGAAGGACTCTCTGCCTCTGACCGTCGCTGATGGCATTGAAATCCCTGTCCTTTAAATCCCAGGCATGAACAGTTATCATTGCCTTCTTTACTTTTTCCTTATCTTCCGAAGAAAGGATTCCCAGCGTACCTGTGTAGGGATAACGGCCGGTTGCCACAATATCTTCGCATGTCATCAGCTCCGGATGCATTCTCTCTGTGAGAACCACCGCCAGTTTCTGAGATACCTCTTTATTGGACATCTCGCTCATGGTCTTTTTATCCAGATAAACAGTTCCGCTGATAACAGCAAGCTGTTTCGTAATACTTTTAAGAATTGTAGATTTTCCGGCTCCGTTAGGTCCGATCAGAGTAAGGATTTCACCTTTTTTCAGCCGGATATTGATTTCTCTGATCAGAGGTTTACCATCATAACCAACCGTCAGCTGATCTGTACGAAAAAAATACTGCTCTTTAGAAGACATGTTTTTGTTTGTAGTATTATTCATTTTCTCTATATTCTTCTCCCTGCGTTCATCTCTCTGTTTTGTGCCGCATTACGCTATATCCTCTGCTGCCTGCGTATCATAATATAGATTACGACCGGTGCGCCAAACACTGCCGTTACAGAACTGATACTGAGTTCTGTCGGTGCAAAAACAGTTCTGGCGATCAGGTCGCTGAACAGACAGAATACCGCCCCTCCCAGAAAGCATGCCGGGATCACAAGGAGCGGTCTGGCTGTTTTCAGCAGGCTTTTGACAATGTGGGGGACTGCGATCCCCACAAAGGATATCGGACCTGCAAAAGCCGTAACACAGGCAGACAGGATACTTGACAGCAGAATCAGTGCGGCACGGAACAATTTGATGTTCACACCCATGTTCTGTGCATATACTTCACCTAACTGATATGCGCCGATAGGCTTGGACATAAAAAATACGATCAGCATGGTAATCAGTACAGTTACCGCCATTACCCGTACATTAGCCCACGACATTCCCGAAAAGCTTCCCAGCGACCAGTTGTGGAGATTCACAATATTAGAGTCATCAGCAAAGGTAACTGCAAAATCAGTGACAGCAGAACAGATATAGCCGATCATAACACCACTGATCACCAGCATGGACATGTTATGAACCTTTTTTGCAACCAGCAGGACAAAGCCCATGGAAATCATAGAACCGATAAAGGCTGCAATGATCATTGCTGCGGAGCCCATGGAAATGGATCTGCTGAGGAAAAAGATCATCAGCAGGGCAACAACCAGCTTGGCGCCCGACGAGATCCCGAGTACAAAGGGTCCTGCGATCGGGTTATTGAAAAATGTCTGCAGAAGAAATCCGGAAACCGAAAGTGCCCCTCCAAGAATAATAACCGCCAGGATTCTCGGAAGACGGATTTCCCATATGATATTGTAAGCAGTCTCATCCCCCCGATGCCTGAATATAATATTCAGGATCTCGCCTGTGGAAAGATGAATGCTTCCGGCATTTACGTTCCACACAAATAAAATTACCAGCAAGGCTGCCAGTATAATAAAAGAAAGCCAGTATCTGGCTATTCGTTTCTTTTCATTCATATCTCTGTTCCTTCCAGCTTTGTCAGGCGGATAAAAACATCCGCTCCGCTACTTGATTCGGTTAAAGAATACCTGGATCCGCCAGGCTGTAATTCCGCCAGGACTGCTTCGGGAATCAGCTTACCGGCGCATTATAACACAAGGGCAAACGATAAGTTTTGCCCCTGTCAGAAAATTCTGTCTGTGAGATTCTTTCTTATTTATTTAAGTTTATGCATATAAGTCAGTTCGCTCAACGAATCATCATCTGTTGTCAGAATCGTATGGATATCTTCGATCATAGTTCCAAGCTCTGTTGTTTCCTGAAAAAGGTTCTTGCCTGTGCACCATACATTTCCGTCCTTAACTGCCTTAAAATCTGCCAGAAGATTACTCTTGGCAAGGAGTTCATCGATTGTGGTAAGTTCTCCGTCAATGGTACTGTTGTAAATAATGTAGTCCGCATCCTTTGCCTTGGCATAGAACTCTTCCATCTGCATATTCATGGTAGACAGAGCATTATCGCTCTCTCCGGTGTCCTCCGGAACATATTTGCCTCCTGCCAGTTCAATCATACTGGATACATAATCATTACTTTTACGGACATTGACAGCACCTACAGAATTAATATAAAAGAAAGCTACTGTCTTTCCGGTGTCTTTGTCGTCAGACGAAAGAACCCTGTCCAGCTTGTCCGTCTGTTCTTTGAAAGCCTTCTCTGCCGCATCTTCTTTTCCAAGAAGAACCGCATAGAGTTTCATCCATTCAGTCCTGCCAAGAGGATGGCTCTCATAACTGGAACGCTCTACCATGACCGGGATACCAAACTGTTCCAGCTTCTCCTGAACCTCGGGGTTATGATGGATCATGGTGGATTCAATGGCAAGCCCGCATCCTTCATTAAGGATTAATTCGTAGTCCGGTGCATTATATTTACCTGCATAGATCATCTTTCCGGATTCCATGGCATCTTTTGCCTCCTGAATGTACCATCCACTTTCTTTGGTTCCTGAAAGACGGATACTGTCAATACCGTCAATAGCACGGAAAAGATCCATGGCTGAGGTTGCTACCAGATAAATATTATTCAACGGCTGCCGGATCACTGTGATATCCCTGTCCAGCCCCTCCGGTGCTTCCTTTCCTTCCGGAACTACCAGAAACTGTCCCTCCTGGTCAATCGTTATAAGGGCATAGCCGTCATTATAGTAGTCTACGCTGAATTCCTGTGCATAGGAAAGCTCCATACTGTGATCGTAGGTCAGACCCGGGATGTCTGTCGGAGTGCCGGTGCTGTCATTGTCAGCTGCATACACTGTACAGCCACAGAGCAGCAGCATTATTGTCAGCAGAAAAGCATGCATGACTGCTTTCTGCAATTTTGTAATCAGGATAGTCTTTTTCATAACTTTAATTATCAGCTTCTTTTGTATCTGCCTTTTTTGTATCTGCTTCTTTAACAGTGGATGAGTCAAAATTTAAAGTATAGTCAATCTCATGAGGCTCACTCATTGCTACTGTATCGGCAGTTATTTCCATCTCTGCATCAAATACACTGACCGGAATTTCAAAAGTGGAATTCCCATCTTTATTGACCGGTTCGTATTTTTCACCATCTATCAGCATGTAATCATAATTCGGGCTGCTCCATACGATTGTTGCTGTGGCTTTATCACCTTCTACTTTGATGGCAGCAGGAGACTCAACAGTTGCTTTGCCTGTACCTCCTGTGAGAGTTACTTCCATTGTGTAGTCACCATCCTCAAGATTAAGGTCTGCCAGGGTTTTACCTTTTTCATCTTTGGTGTCTTTCTCTGTATCTTCTGCATCATCTTTCGCATCGTTTTTTGTATCTTCAGAGTCTGCTGTTTTTGCGTCGTCTGTCTTTACAGGATTGGTAACACTCACTTTATGGTCGTACCATTTGCCTTTGGTTCCGATAAGGGCCACATCGAACTCTTCATCAAGTACAGGTACCGGGATGTCAAAGCCATAAACCTCTTCACTCATCCCATCACTGTATGTAACAGTGTCCGTAGTTGGTTCAAGGAGTTCTGCACCATCTTTCTTTGCGTCTTCTGCTTTTCCGACAAAGAGATTTACTATTTTCTTGGATGTGAGGCTTACATGAATGGTCATCTGACCATCCTTTACTGTAAGGATCCCTTTTCCATCATTTGCTTCGTTTACATGAAACATGCTGTTGTCTGTATCGAATTCGGCTGTATAAGTGCCATCCTCCAATGTGTCACCTTTGGAAGTATCCGCATCGGTTTCTTCTGTGTCAGCAGCATCAGCAGATTCTTCCGCCGCTGTATCATCTTTTGTCTCTGCCAGGATCGGGCTTGTACCAAATAGTGCTGCTGAAACTGTAAGGGTTGTCATTAATAAGGTCAATGAACGTTTTTTCATAATGCTGCTCCTTTGTCTTATATATGATAAAAAATCTCACTCTTGCCAGTCATATAATATATCTGCCCGGGAACTTTTGCAAGTTCTCCGGGCAGTTTTTCGTTTGGGCAATATTTTTGGATACTACTTCTGTTTATTATTCAGCATCTGTAGTTTCTTCTGTTGTTGTTTCTTCTGCTGCATCATCTGCTGCTTCTGCGTCTGTATCGTCTGTTGCTTCTTCATCAGATGTTCCAAGAGAGTCGATAGCTGCTTTTGTATGCTCTACATAGAGATCTTCTACTGCTTCGATTCTTC
>CAVCYJ010000067.1:0-13371 GCA_963605995.1 Holdemanella biformis
TCATTTTTTTCTTATCCTCCCGAATTTATCAACTAAAACTCTATTGCGAGGCGTATCAGGGCTGTGTCTTTCTTATCAAAAACACGCTCGGTCCCATCCTCATTGATCGTCACACTGTTACTATCATATGCGGTTAAAATCCCGCAGAACTCTTTTTGTTTCTCGATTGGCCGATAGGTACGGATTTCCACCAGCTTTCCCATACTTCTTTCAAAGTCTTTCTCTTTCTTCAGCGGTCTGTCCAGTCCCGGAGAACTGATTTCCATAATATAACTGTCTTCAATGAAGTCAGCCTCATCCAGTCTGTCGTTAAATACTCTGCTGACTGCTTCGCAGTCATTTACAGTAATTCCGCCCGGCTTGTCAATATATCCTCTCAGATACCAGTTACCGGCTTCCTTAACATATTCTACATCAACCAGTTCAAATCCGTTTTGTTCTACGATCGGTGCCAGAAGTTCCTCTGCGCGTTTTTCATAATCTTCCCGTCTGCTCATTTTCCCACCTGCCTTTCTATGCAACAAATAAGAGTGGGCTCACGCCCACTCCCATGTTTACAAGTTCTGATTTATCCGTATTGTAACACCAATTTCTTACAATTGCAAGGCTTTTCGTGCAAAAAACCTTGTTTTTATCGGATTTGTCGGTTACCGGCTGCCACCTGTCCCGATCCTGTACGATCATTTGACCCGGTTTTATATACGCGGCTTTGTTCCTTTACTGTCACGTTTTGACAGTTTCACTTTGTTGAGAACATATGGTTTGTCATGGTAAGTTATACTATATTCCCGGTGGCTCTCAAGAAGATACGCATGGCCAAGTTTATCTCCTTCTGCCAGTTTCATTCCTCTCACACCAATAGATGTTTTTTTCATGGAAGAAATGTCCTGTTTCTGGAATCTCAGGAAATATCCGCCTTCACTTTGCAGAACCACCTGCTCCATCTCATCTGACACACCTACGAAAATCAGAGAATCCCCCTCTGCCAGTTTCGTAGATACGATCGTCCTCTTAGCCGCATCAAACTCGGCGCCGTTTACCAGCTTGCACATGGAAGTCTCCGTGACAAACAGAAGTGTCTTCTCTTTTATCGCTGCCAGCGGTGCCACATAAAGCATACGTTCCTGCGCACTGTCATAATTACTCAGATTGTCTGCAGGTGTTCCTTTATCTCTGAAACGTACCAGCGGAATATCCGCCACCTTGACACTGTGCATCTTTCCATTATCTGTAAAAATACATATTTTGTCCGTATTCATACAGTTAAATACATATTTATTCTCTGCATTGGCAGCTTCTTTGTTTCTCTCATACGCAGATTTGTCGATGATCCTCATATATCCGAAGCGGTCCATCAGGAATGTGACTTCCATCTCTTCCATCTTCTTCTCTTCATATACAACTTCCTCTGCATTCTCAATTACGGTACGGCGTCTGGTTCCGTATTCTTTCTTTATCTGATCCAGGTCTTTCATGATCACATCCGCCATGGAATCATAATTATTCAGAATGTCCTCATACAATGCAATATTCTTCATTGTCTCTGCATAGTCTGCCTGAAGTGCTTCGATTTCCAGACCGATCAGTTTGTACAGGCGCATATCCAGGATCGCAGCCGCCTGTTTCTCTGAGAAGCAAAGTTTCTGCGCCGCTTTCTCACTGGCTTTACTTTTAAACCTGATTCCTTCTGTCATGCCATCAACCAGACATTTCTTTACCTGTTCTCTGTTCTTGCTTCCGCGCAGGATTTCAATGATCAGGTCGATCACATCGCATGCCTTGATGAGACCTTCCTGGATTTCTTTTTTCTCCTGCTCTTTGTTCAGAAGTGTGGTATATTTTCTTGTCGTGACTTCAAATACAAAATCAACATGATGCTCGATCACCTGTTTCAGGCTCAGAGTCTCCGGCCTGCCATCAGCAACCGCCAGCATATTCACGCCAAACGTATCTTCCAGTTTCGTTTTCTTATAGAGCATATTTGTAAGGTTCTCTACATCTGCATCACGTTTCAGATCGAGAACGATACGAATCCCCTCTTTTGAAGACTGATTGGAAATATCTACGATATCTGTTGTTTTCTTATTTTCCACAAGAGACGCGATATCATTCAGGAACTTTCCGATATTTGCACCGATCATTGTATATGGGATCTCTGTGATCACAAGCTGCTGCCTGCCGCCTTTGAGCTTCACAGTCTCCACTTTGCCTCTGACACGAAGTTTACCGGTTCCGGTCTCGTAAATCCTGAGCAGATCATCTTTATTTACCACCAGACCACCTGTTGGAAAGTCCGGTCCTTTCAGATAACGCATCAGGCCTTTGACACTGATGTCATTATTCTTCATATATGCTTTTACTGCATCTACCACTTCTCCCAGATTGTGAGGCGGGATGCTGGTCGCCATACCGACTGCGATACCGTCTGCTCCATTTACCAGCAGATTCGGGATTCTGACAGGCAGAACCACCGGTTCTTTCTCCGTCTCGTCAAAGTTAGGTACAAAGTCCACTACATTCTTATCCAGGTCCTCCAGAAAGACATCCTGTGTCAGTTTCTCAAGTCTGGCTTCTGTATATCGCATGGCAGCCGCACCGTCACCTTCAATGGAGCCGAAGTTTCCGTGTCCGTCAACCAGCGTTTTGCCTTTCTTGAAATCCTGAGCCATTACTACAAGAGCTTCGTAGATCGAGCTGTCGCCGTGCGGATGATATTTACCCATAGTATCACCTACGATACGGGCACACTTTCTATATGGTCTGTCATAGCGGATCCCCAGTTCGTACATATCATACAGAGTTCTTCTCTGCACAGGCTTCAATCCGTCACGCACATCAGGCAGGGCTCTGGAGATAATAACGCTCATGGCATAGTCGATATAGGATTTCTGCATAACCTCCGCATAGTCGGTAGGGATTACATTCTCCTGTTTTGTTTCCATCTATTTCAATTCCTCCATTTCAGATACACACCGGTGTATCTGATTATTAAGTCAAGCGGATATTCGCAATCCGCTTCGCTACTTGCTCATAACCGAATAACTGCTCCGCAGTTTATCAGGAGTGGCTTGTACCACTCCTGATACAAGCAAGTCCCCACCCACTGCTTATTGCTTTTCACAATTGAAGCAGGGGACTTACTTGATTCGTTCAACTTCTCAGATGTCCAGTTCCGCATCCTGTGCATGCTCATAGATAAATTTCTTTCTAGGCGGAACATCACTTCCCATCAGGACTTCTGTCACGCTGGATGCAAGTCTCGCATCTTCAATCTCCACACGCTTCATCATTCTGGTCTCCGGATTCAGCGTTGTCTCCCAGAGCTGCTCTGCATCCATTTCTCCCAGACCTTTGTACCTCTGCAGCGTGAAGCTTCCCGGTTTGTGGGAACGCCTGTATTTCTCAAGTGCCTTGTCATCATACAGGTATTCCTCCTGCCCTTTCTTCGGCATAACTTTATATAACGGCGGCATGGCAATATATACGTGTCCCTCCGTGATCAGATCCGGCATGAAGCGATAGAACAAAGTAAGAAGTAACGTGGAAATATGCGCTCCATCTACATCGGCATCCGCCATGATCACGATCTTATCATAGCGAAGCTTCGTAATATCAAAATCATTTCCGTATCCTTCTGAGAATCCGCATCCGAATGCATTGATCATCGTCTTGATCTCCGCATTTGCAAGTACTTTGTCGATGGTTGCTTTCTCTACATTCAGGATCTTACCTCTGATCGGCAGGATTGCCTGGTAATTACGGTTACGGGCAGTTTTCGCAGAACCTCCCGCAGAATCTCCCTCTACGATAAATATCTCACACTGAGACGGATCTTTCTTCTCGCAGTTTGCCAGCTTTCCGTTGGAATCAAAGGAGTATTTCTGTTTCGTCAGAAGATTTGTTTTCGCCCTCTCTTCTGTTTTACGGATCTTGGCCGCTTTCTCCGCGCATGAAAGGATTGTTTTAAGAGTTTCCAGATTTCGGTCAAAATACAGCACCATCTGCTCTCCCACAACCTTACCGGTCGCACGGGATGCATCCTGATTGTCCAGCTTTGTCTTGGTCTGGCCTTCAAATCTGGGTTCCGGATGCTTGATAGAGACAACTGCCGTCATTCCGTTACGGATATCTGCACCTGTAAAGTTTGGATCTTTATCCTTAAGAACGCCAATTTCTCTGGCGTAAGTATTCATAACTGTAGTAAAGGTGGTCTTGAATCCGGTCAGATGGGTACCTCCCTCTGCATTGTAAATATTGTTGCAGAAGCCCAGTACATTTTCGCGAAATTCATTCGTAAACTGAAATGCCACCTCTACCTGTATGCCGTCTGCCTCGCCTTTCAGATAAACCGGTTCATGCAAAACTTCTGCACTGTGGTTCAGATCCCTGATAAATCCGATAATGCCATCCGGTTCATGATAGGTAATGTCTTCGGCCTCCGGCCCTCTCTTATCCTCGAAATGGATCGTCAGTTCCGGATTCAGATAAGCAGTCTCATGAAGCCTGCTCTTTACCTCTGTTGCCGAGAATCTGGTCTTTTCAAAAATTTCCGGATCAGGCAGAAAGTTAATGCTGGTTCCTGTCTGTCTCGTTCTGCCAAGTTTCGGCAAAAGTCCCTCTTCCAGTTCAAGTGTCGGGATTCCACGCTCATAATGGTCGTGATGGACATATCCGTCACGACTGATCTTAATATCCAGATATGTAGACAGCGCATTGACAACAGAAGAACCTACTCCGTGAAGTCCTCCGCTTGTCTTGTAAGCGGAATTATCAAATTTACCGCCTGCATGAAGCGTGGTAAACACCAGACGTTCTGCTGATACTCCTTTCTCATGCATATCTACCGGGATTCCCCGTCCGTTGTCCGTTACTGTACAGGAACCATCCTTCTCCAGAACTACATGGATCAGGCTGCAGTATCCTGCCAGATGCTCATCTACTGCATTATCTACGATCTCATAGATAAGATGATTTAAGCCTTTTCGCGATACACTTCCGATGTACATTCCCGGGCGCTTACGAACCGCCTCCAGACCTTCCAGGACAGAGATACTCCCTGCATCATAGGTGTTTTTCTTTGCCATGTCTGTTACATTTCCTTTCTTTCTATAATTTGCCTTTCGAACATTTGTTCTTTTATTATATCTGCAATTTCATTTTATTTCAAGCATTCATTTACAAAAAATATAAAAACAGTGAATTTCCGTATAAAATCCGAAAAAAAATGACCAGAACCGAAATTCTGATCACCTTTTCTTACGTTCTCACTATTTAGTAGCAGCCAGTACGGGAATCGAACCCGTGTTTTCGCCGTGAGAGGGCGACGTCTTAACCCCTTGACCAACTGGCCATTTGCTCGTCTGTCGTTGGCTCTTCGCTGTCGACTCACTTAATATACACCATCTTTTTCTAAAATGCAAGTACTTTTTTTTAAAATTTTCAATTTTTTTATTTTCTCGAATTTTTCATGCAAAAAACGGTATTTATAAGGCTTTCCGTATAATGCTTTTTCTCTTTTTATGGGAAATGCCATGCTGACCCGCTGCTTTCCATGACATTTCCCGGTCATTTTTCCGTTTCCGGCTGCTTCTTATTCTTCTGTATCCTCTACGGGCTCAGCCGGAATAAATACGCGGGATTTCTTTTCTTCGCGTTTATAAAGTGCAGCTTTCTCAGTTGCTTCCAGACAGAACTCCATCTGAGAGTTGATCTGAGTCCTGCCCCTTTTATCCGGTTTGATATAAGTGCCATCCGGCTGCAGGATATGAGCCTTCACATTATCCCTGAATTCCAGATCCAGCACATGCACCAGCTCTTTCTTAATCTTCTCATCCTCTACAGGAAAAACAATTTCCACACGGCGGTCAAGGTTACGCGGCATCCAGTCAGCACTTCCCATGTAGATTTCCGGATTTCCGCCGTTCTCAAAGTAAAAAATACGGCTGTGCTCCAGAAATTCTCCCACAATAGAACGCACCTGAATGTTCTCACTGATTCCAGGCACACCTACTTTCAGGCAACAGATTCCCCTTACCAGAAGTTCCACCTGTACCCCACAGGAAGATGCATAGTACAGTGCTGCAATAATCTTCGGATCGCAGAGAGAATTCATCTTCGCACGGATATGCGCTGGCAGCCCCTTCTTTGCATTCTCCGCCTCACGCTCGATCAGACCTAAGAATCTGTCTTTCATCCAGATTGGAGCCACGATCAATTTATTCCAGCGTTTCGGTTCAGAATAACCGGAAAGCATATTAAATACCGCTGTTGCATCTTCACCAAACCGTTCATCACAGGTAAAAATACCGCAGTCTGTATAGAGCTTTGCAGTAGAGTCATTATAGTTTCCGGTTGCCAGGTGTACATAACGGCGGATTCCGGTTTCCTCTCTGCGTACAACCAGTGTGATCTTACTGTGTGTCTTAAGTCCTACCAGACCGTAGATGACATGGCATCCGGCCTTTTCAAGCTTCTTTGCCCATACAATATTGTGTTCCTCATCAAAGCGAGCTTTCAGTTCTACCAGGACAGACACCTGTTTACCGTTCTCCGCCGCCTGTGCAAGAGCCGCAATGATCGGAGAATTTCCGCTGACACGATACAGAGTCTGCTTAATAGCCAGGACATCCGGATCTTTTGCCGCCTGACGCACGAAATTCACAACAGGGTCAAAGCTCATATAAGGATGATGCAGGAATACATCTCCCTCGCGGATTACCTGAAAGATATCTTTATCATTCTGAAATTCCGGTACAGGTGCCGGCCGGTACCCCGGTGTCTTATAAGCTGCAAATCCGTCTGCTCCATATACTTTCATCAGCATGGTAAGATCCAACGGACCATTGATTTCGAAAATATCAGCCTCTTTGACATCAAATTCCATCTTCAGTATCTTCAGCAGACGTTCATCCATCGTATCCTCTATTTCCAGACGGATAACCTCTCCCCACTGACGTTTCTTTAACTGGCGCTGGATCTCCACAAGCAGATCCTCTGCCTCATCTTCATCAATGGTAAGATCTGCATTACGCATAATACGGTAAGGATGGGCACACACAACATCGTAGCTTAAGAAAAGCTTATCAATATTTCTTTCGATGATTTCTTCCAGTAAGATTACTGTCGTATCTCCATCCTTCTCTGACGGAATCTGTACCACTCTCGAAAGCACGGATGGAACCTGCACAGTCGCAAACAACAGTTCTCCTTCTGCTGTTTTATCTTTTTTGCTGAGCTTATCTGCATTCTCTTTCCTGGAAATCAGGGCACCGATATTTAAAGTCTTATTTCTGATCAGGGGAAATGGTCTGGAAGAATCCATTGCCATCGGCGTCAGAACCGGATATACATTATCTTCGAAATATCTGTCCACAAATGCTTTCTGTTCTTCTGTAAGATTCTCATGCTCCGCTACCAGATGCATCCCTGCCTTCTCAAGTGCCGGAAGCAGCGAACGGTTCAGCGTATTATACTGTACATGAACCAGTTCATGAGTACGGGCACTGATTTCTTTCAGCTGTTCCCTGGCAGTCATTCCTGAAATATCTGTCTTATGATATCCTGCATGTACCTGATCCTTAAGAGATGCCACACGTACCATAAAAAATTCATCCAGATTAGAAGCTGTAATACTCAGAAATTTCAGTCTGTCAAACAAAGGAAGATTCTTATCCCTCGCTTCACTCAGAACACGTTCATCAAATTTGATCCAGCTCAACTCACGGTTTACGAAATAATCCTTCTTTTCAAATTTTCCAAGATTCATAACTCCACTCTCCTTTACCCTCTGCCTTTACGCCTCAGAACCAGACGAATCCCAAATACTTCCTCAAAAAATGCCACTTTATCTTTCAGCAGTCCCAGTTCCAGAGATATATCCTGGGTAGAATCCACGATCATCTGCAGTTCCCTGTCCCTGAGTACTGTCCTGATTCCCTTTACTTTCTGATAGTGGCTCCTGTCCATGGCATTTGCAAGGCGGAGAATCGCAGTCATCTTCGCTATCCTGATATAGTTTTCTCTGTCAACAGTCATTCCCCTGCCGCAAAGTTCATCATAACGTACAAACGCAGAAGCGTTATATCTGACTGCACACGCGATCATCTGACGTTCCAGTGAAGACAGACCGATAATATCCGTTGACATAATAATCTGATAGGAACATTCCGAGGCATTTTCCATACTGATATATTTACCGCAGTCATGAAGCAGCGCAGCAATCTGCAGCATCAGACGTTCTCTGCTGCCCATACCGTGAACCTTCTTCATACTGTCAAAAATATCCAGGCAGAGATTCATCGTTCCCTGGATATGACTCTTGCTGCTGGAATAACGCTTTGCAATATTTCTGGAAGTAACCAGAATATCATTTTCAAAATTATGGACACTTCTGATAAATTTTTTCTTCTCCGCAAAATCATAAGCAATTCCGTCCAGCAGTGAAACACCTGGAGCCCAGAGAGCTTCCGCATTGAAAATGTCGATAAAATTTCTGCATACAACCATGGTAGGCACTACAAGAGATGCATACTCCGGATCAATCTCCATCTCCTGAGCCAGCAGGTCAACAGATTTTCCTACTATATCCTCATAGCGCTTCATAAACTCTTCTCTTGTGATGATCTTCTCTTCCATCTCCTCCTGAAAGATCATATCTGTGATAAAATCTCCCATCAGGATCACATTTCTGATGTCCTTATCCTTCAGATACAGACGCTGAAAACTCATAAGATCGTTCCGGATAAACTCCTCGATCAGTTTATCATAATGGAGAGTTGTCTTCTCAAGTTCCTGCAGCCGCTGACGGATCCTCAGACTTCCCATCTTAAGCCCCTGTGTAGTAACCAGGGCATCCTTGTCAAAAAGGGATACCTGGAGACTGCCGCCTCCTACATCCAGAATAGCGGTGCCCTTCTGGATCATCTTTTTGAACCCCTTTTCTATGGCAGCGATAGATTTATATCCCAGAAAATGCTGCTCTGCACAGCTGAGTATTTCGAGTTTCAATCCTGTGCGGCGATAAATCTGTTCCAGGATGATCAATGGATTTGAAAGCTCCCTGAATGCACTGGTACCACAGGCACGATATTCGTCTACCCCAAAATCCTGCATCAGACGTTTAAAGTCATTAAGTACCTCACATAAAACATTCAGCATATCCGGTTCGATTTTCCCTCCGGCATAAACACCCTTCCCCAGTTCCAGACTGTATCTGACATCATTCAGTTCCTGGAATCCAATCCTCTTTGACATCTCAAAAATCTTCATACTCACTTCATAAGATCCGATATCAATGGCCGCAAATGTCATAACTGCCATACACGCTCCCCCTTTGCCACATTATTCGTTATGTATATTTTCCGCGACTGTCCAAAAAAACCACCGTTCTCTATTCTTCCGCAATCCCAAGCAGATGATCGATAAACTGCTGCGCTGTTCTTCCTGTAAGTCCGCCATGAGACAGTTCCCATTTGTTCGCTTCCAGAAGCAGTTCCTCTTCCGGCATCCTGATGCCATTTCTCTCTGCAAGAGCCCTGACAATAGCCTGAAATTCTTTTTTACCCGGTGCGCCATAATAAATACGCACACCGAAACGGTAAACAAGAGAAAGCTTCTCCTGAACAGTATCGGAAGAATGCAGATCATCATCATCCATGATCTCCAGCTTATCACTGGCTTTCTCTCTTACCAGATGTCTGCGGTTACTGGTCGCATAAATCAGAATATTATCCGGCTTCTTTTCCAGACCGCCTTCGATGACTGCTTTCAGATATTTATATTCAATCTCAAATTCTTCAAACGACAGGTCATCCATATAGATAATAAATTTATAGTTTCTGTTCTTAATCTGCGCGATCACGTCATTCAGGTCCTGGAACTGATGCTTGTACACTTCGATAATACGAAGTCCCTCATCATAGTAGCGATTCAGGATACCCTTGATGCTTGATGATTTACCTGTGCCCGCATCACCAAAAAGCAGACAGTTGTTCGCTTTTCTGCCTCTTACAAAGGCCTCAGTATTCTCAATGAGCTTCTGTTTCGGAATCTCATAGCCTATCAGATCCTCAAGCTTCACATGTGCGATCCTCGTGATCGGCTGGATTTCCACATGGTCATTCTCATCATGCCCTACACGGAACGCTTTATGTAAGCCCAGTTTACCCACACCGAAATCCTTGTAAAACTGTACCATGTCTTTCATAAATTCTTCGTCATTCTCTGCTGCTGCCAGAGTTTTGCTCAGGCTGCAGATACGGTCTCTGATACGTGAATTAAACATCTTGCTGTTGCTTCCTGTATTCACATAATCGCTCAGAATCCTGCAGCACGAAACACCAAATGTTTCATCCAGTACTGTCAGATCAAAATCATATAATTCTTTAAACACTCTGAAATCATTCAGTGCCAGTTCATTGATACTTCCATTCACCGCACCTCTGATCTCACATGCCGTACTGAATGCATTTTCATTGTTTACGAGGAGAAACGTAAGATAACAATGCCAGAGGTTTCCGGAAAACCCGTATAAGCCTGCTGTTTCCGTCAGTCCGTTAGCACATTCAAAGAACAGTCCTCTTTTCTCTTTTAATTCCGGCTGATTCTGTTCCCAGGCAGTCATTAATCCTGCCATCTTATCCAGAATCTCACCATGTTCAAAGTTGCGATACAGTATACACTCATTTAATCTAGCCATTATTGTTACTTCCTTTTGTTTTTCATTAATAATTTCCCAGGATCCGCATCCTGTCAGCCTCTGTCTCGATCCCTCTCAATGCATTCTTCACAGCACTGTCTCTTAAATTCCCTTCGAAATCCAGAAAGAATCTGTACTGCCAGTTCTTGCCCGTGATAGGGCGTGATTCAATCTTTGTCATATTCAGTCCATTGTAAATAATGTGAGACAGCATACTGTAAAGCGTTCCGCTCTCATGGTGCAGTTCAAAGAAAATACTCATCTTGTGCGCATCTTTCACATAAATCGGTTTCTTGCTCACAATAATAAAACGTGTGGCATTATGTCCGTTATAGCAGATATTCTCTGCCAGGATTTTCAGGCCGTAAAGTTCCCCTGCCTGTCTGCTGGCAATCGCCGCCTGTGTCTTATCATTATCTTCTTTAATCCTCTTGGCTGAACCTGCTGTATTTTCCATTTCCTTCTTCTTCCAGCCCGGGTGTGACTCCAGATATTTTCCACACTGGGCGAGAGCCTGCGGATGCGAACATACCTGCCTGATGTCTTCAAGCTTTGCATCCGGAAGCCCCAGAAGCACATGCTGCGGACGGATGATCTGTTCTCCGACTATGTTCAGATCATATTCCGTAAGAAGATCATAGATATCAGCCACAATCCCTGCAGTCGTATTCTCTATGGGAAGTACTGCATAATCAGCTCTGCCTGAAACTACCTCTTCCATCGCATCACGCCAGGTCTTTACATGATAGCTCTCGATATCATCATGAAAATACTCTCTCATGGCCGCATAGCTGTAGGCTCCTTCCACTCCCTGAAAGACAACAGTAACATCCTTTGTCGGAAGCTCATCTACCATCTCCAGCTTTTCATTATCTTCAATACCATGCTCTGTCAGAAGCTGATATTGTCTCTTACGGCTGATCGCCATGATCTGTTCAAAGAGTTCCTGTGCACCAAGCTGATTAAACTCCCCATGCGCTTTTTTTCGCAGACTCTCCAGCTTCTGTCTTTCACGTTCCGGATCCAGGACCTTCTTTCCTGTACGGATTTTATATTCCGCAACATCTTCACACACCGCCATCCGCTCTTCAAAAAGGCGGATGATCTCACCGTCAATTTTATCTATTTTGTCTCTGCATTCCTGTAAATCTACCATTTATATTCTTCCTTCTACTTTCTTCTGAAGTTTTGTAACCTTTCATCTCCCTCACAATTGCAGTTCGGAACTATTTCCCATACGCTCTTACAATACCTGTCATTTCTCCGATAAAGGAAAGAGAACCAAAGGCAATGATCACATCCTGCTCTCCTGCGTCCGCAAAAGCAGCCTCCACAGCAGCCCGGACAGAACACATAGCCCGGACATCTAAATGATATTCCCTAACTGTCTCTGCCAGTTTCTCTGCCGGCAGTGCGCGGACATTGCCCGGTGTCTGAATCGTGAAAATCCTTTCAGCATAATGCGCCGTTTTCTGAATCACACTTCTGTAATCTTTATCAGCAAATACTCCCATAATATAGATGATGCGCTTCCCCTTAAAATAATGTTCGATCGAGGCCGCCAGCATATCTGCTGCTGCAGGATTATGTGCTCCATCCACTACAAACAACGGTTTCCTGCAGATTACCGTAAATCTTCCATTCCAGTGCGCGCTCCGGAATCCCTCTTTTCTCTGTTCTGCTGTAACAGGAAAGCCCAGATTATCCAGTACCTTCAGCGCATTCAGGGCAACTGCCGCATTCTCTCTCTGATATACACCGGCCAGCCGGATTTCGTAATCCTCCCCCTCATACCGTATCGTCTGTCCCAGGCAGTCTTCCTGAAGCACCTGTATCTGTGAAGCATCTGCCACGGTACATGTTGCATGATGCTCTGCGCAGATCTTCCCGATCACCCGCATTGCTTCCGGCTTCTGCATGGCAGTTACCACATGGCATCCCTCTTTTATAATGCCAGCCTTCTTTTCGGCGATCTGTGACAGGGTATTTCCAAGAAAAGCCATATGATCCATACTGACAGACACCAGAACTGCCAGCAATGTATTCTTAATTATATTCGTAGCATCCAGGTTTCCGCCCATGCCGACTTCCAGTAAAACAAGGTCACAGTTCTTATCTCTGAAAAACAAAAATGCCACTGCTGTCTCTATCTCAAATGCAGTGGGATGAGGATGCCCCTCCTTTGTCATAGATGCAATGGCATCTGCTACCTGTGTAATATAATCCGCAAAATCTTCTCTGCTGATCCTGCTGCCGGCCACCTCCATCCTTTCTCTGTAGGAATACAAAGTGGGTGAAATATATCTTCCGATACGGTACCCTGCACCGGATAAAACAGAATATAAAAAAGCGATGACAGAACCCTTGCCATTGGTACCGGCCACATGCACATATTTCAGATCATCCTGAGGATTTCCCAGACGTTCCATCAGCTCGCGCATATGATCCAGTCCCAGCACACCTGGTATTTCCCGTGTAACCCTGTCTATGTACTCCCGGCTCTCCTGATAATTCATAATAAACTCCTCTGTTTCTGTCTGTATAGTATTTTCATTATATCCCACACGTATGTTTTTTTCAAGGCAGGCAATACTAGAATCAGATAAATTTATGTAACTGTTCGTTACTGTTCACTCCGTTCCCAGTAACGAGGCCAAAATTCATTCCAGATTGCC
>CAVCYJ010000068.1:0-13253 GCA_963605995.1 Holdemanella biformis
CCCCTTTGTCAAGACAAATTTTTGAGATTTTTAAGTTGGATTCCGGAGGGGATAAACTCTGCCTTTCTCCCTTGTTTACCCACTAAATGTGGATATATGAGATGTCAAGGGCTTGCCGCTTGCGGCTTCCGAAGGAACCCTTTATAGCTCATATATCTACATTTACCCTCTCTATTCTTTTTAGTGCAAGTTCAACAAAAATCCTTGTTTTTACTAGGTTTGTTGAACAGTCAATAAGTTCCATATATATTCAAAGTAGAGTTCTCTGGATATGAAGCGTCAGGTAAAGCAGGATATCCATACGACAAACGCAGCGATGGAACGTTATTTCAATACACAGAAAAACGAATGCACGAATTTATACATCTTCCAAACAGAAGCAGAGTTGTATGAGAAAGTTGAAGAGTATGCTTATGTCACTTACAACCATGTGCGGCCTCACAGTTACAATAATTATCAACCCCCATACCAGGCTCGCAAGGAAGGATAAGAGAATGATAAAGCAGAAGGCGATTTGGATTGGTTGATTACCGCAAATCAGGGTAGGCATGTTTTGTCAATGGCAAAACCGCATAGCGATGCCGTTTACAAAACATGAGAACTCTGATAAACTGAATGAACCAATCCCCCAAAAATTAGCCACAAGTGTTACAAAAAAGCTTGACCATAACACCATTTTCTGTCACCTCTGCATCAGATAATTTCATGCAGTTTCGCTATCTGTTATTTTTTACTTCATATTTATCTTGTAGATTTCTTCCAGTGGCAATTTATAGGTACGGTCAGCCTTCAATAATCCATTGATTTCCTGCTGCACATCCGACACCTGCGTATAGCAATATCCAACGATATAAGGTATTTTCTTTATAGCCGCCGTAATGCATTCAAATCTCTTTAGAAATTCCCTCTCATCCGAAACGGTCTTACCATATCCCCACTGACCATCTTTTCCGCCGGAAAAAGCAATTCCTCCATATTCACTGATAATAACGGGTTGCCCTTTGTAAGCATAATTTTCAGCAAATGCCGCCCTGTCACCGTTAGGATATTTTCCGGAAGCTGCCATTTCCCTTGCCGTTCCCTGATATCTCTCATAAAACCGACTACCATCTTCCTGATAGTCATGAATAGTAAGAATATCCGAAACTGTATGCTCCCACCCATCATTCACAATAACCGGGCGCATCCCATCAAAGCTTTTGATCAGATGATAAATTGCTTCCGTAAAATGCTGCTGTTCCCGGTTTGTTTTGATTTCTGCAATTCCCCAAGACTCGTTAAATGGTGTCCAGGTAATAATGGACGGATGATTGTAGTTTTGTCTTACGACTTCCATCCATTCATTTGTAAATTCCTCCACGGCATCGTCATTGAACGCATAACAAGCAGCCATTTCGCTCCATACCAGCATTCCTTTTACATCACACCAATACAGGAACCTTTCATCTTCAACCTTCATGTGCTTGCGCAAGCCATTGTACCCAAGCGCATGTATCTTATCAATGTCCTCAATCAGCGACTCTTCACTGGGCGGTGTCAAGTGCGACTCTTCCCAATATCCCTGATCCAATATCAAGCGCTGATATATAGGATGTCCATTCAGCAGAATATTCCCGCCGTCGATCCTGATTTCCCGCATTCCGAAATAGGAGGCTACCTTATCCAGTATCACTTCACCTTTCCGAAGCCTGATTTCCAAATCATACAGGCAGGGATCCTCCGGTGTCCACAAATACAGACCCCAAGGATTTGTCTCTCCTGTTGAAGAAATATTTATAATATCTTTCATCCTGCTGTTCTCTACCTGTTTACAGGACTGTCCAACCAACTCCCCCTGATAGGTAATGACCGCTTCTATGTACAAATCTCCATATATCAAGTCTGTATTAATATCATACACAATGTCGATATTACCGCCTTCAATGTCCGGCGTAATTTTTAAACAGGACACATAAGAAGTTTCCACACTCTCCATCCACACAGTTTTCCAGATTCCCGTAGTCTGAATATACCAACAGCCAAAGCTCTCATTAATCCACCGCTGCTTTCCTCGGGGCTGTGCAATATTTTTTGAGTCTTCAACTTTTACTGTGATAACATTACCTCCTGCCTCAACGTATTTTGTAATATCAAAGCTAAATCTGGAATATCCACCCCTATGATCTCCGACGTAGGTTCCGTTCACCCACACAAGCGTCCGAAAGTCGCTGCCTTCAAAATGTAGGAGCAGACATTTTCCGTCTAACTCAGAGCTTTCCAGATTTACTATACGGCTGTACCATACATTCTCATGATGTCCTACTTCCTGAATACCGCTCAACTTTGTCTCATAAGTAAATGGAACCACAATATCCCTGTGATTTTCAGGAAACTTCGCTTGCCACTCTTCTGATTCCCCAATATCACTGTCATCAAAAGCAAATGCCCATTTGCCATTCAAATTTCTCCACTCATTTCTTGCAAGCTGTGGGCGCGGATAGTCTTTGCAATGAGATATCATATTTATTCTCCTCACTAATTTATTTTCGATTCAACTGCTTCCTTTCCGTAATGCAGTCAATTTATCGGTGACATTGTAATTTCCGTGCGAGTATTTGCCCCTATAGAATTCATGTCAAATGTAATAATTGCTCTTCCATTCCAACCCTCAGGAGCATGCGCTTTTACAGACACCAGTGTCTTTCCTGTCAGCAATGTAGGCGAAATCTCCTCATTATCCGGCTCTCTCCCGGTTCCCCATTTCAGGCTCTGTTCTCTGCGCAAATCTACAGGCATATATGAAAGCTGGTAAGACGAAACATATTCTCCTTCTACCTCATAATCAATACGCACATCAAACGCAGTGTGATAGTCTACATTTTCATACGTACCATCAAAATCGCTTCCAATCACAATCACATCCTGCAAATTTTTAAATTCCATCGCCACAAGGGATCTCGCGCTAACTTCCCCATTCATCCCCAGATATACCTTGTGGTCAGTCTCATCGTAAAAAGAATAATTCGCTTTCTCCCGCTCCGTAAATTCATAGTATTTTCTTATCAGTTCCCCTATAGGCTTAACGTCTTGTTCCTCTTCTTCACTGTCAAACAGATAAAATGCAAATCCGCCCGGTTCTAACTCAGCAGACAGTTCCTCTTTTTTCTCACTTAAGTTAATCACTTCTGATGGCTCAACCACTGTTTTTCCATTCTTGTGTAAATAGTCATAAGATATATCATCAATCTTATAAATTTTCAATTTTCCTTCTGTGATCGGAAGGAACTGAAGTTTCACCTTTACCGCTTCCTTTTTCTCTTGTCCATCATTCCATAACAGAAGTGCAGCTCTCTTATCATCTGCAGATGCCATTGCATGAAGCCCCTCTTTCATAGCGCTTGGAAGCCCTTCCACTGATACCCGCTCCTCTGGCATCTGGCTATACATCCACAATGCCCAATATGGTGCTTTCAGCACTCCTTCGGTATCAATTGCTCCCAACGGTTCATAGCCAGTGTCCATGAACTGCGCCCAATGTGCCAGTGTCACATCCGTCTCCTCCAGCAATAACTGAAAAGATGTCAACAGTGTTGCGCCGCCACGGGCCTTTTCTGCGTCTCCGCCAGCCAAAAAAGGCTGAATCAATGAATTATACTCGTTTAAATGAAGTTCTGTCGTATCATATTCCGGATGCTCCTTTAAAATTGCCTGTGCCTGATTTGTTCTGGCAAGATACTGCTTTGCATCACACCCATAGCTATGATAGCTGAAAAAGTCCAATGGCACTTCAGCTTCCTTGATTTCGCTCAGAAATTTATCAATGACACTGGCACCGGCTTTTTCAATAAACGCTGTGGAAGGTCCTCCGATTACACTGTCCTCATTTCCTTCCAGAAGTCCTCTGGCAGCCGCTATATACATCTTTGTATAATCGTCCCAATTTCCGGTAAAAAATGTATTTCCACAGTCTGGTTCATTATAAACCTCATTATACGGTATCCGGATTCCAGCTTCTTTATAATGTGCTGCAAAAATACGGAACATATCCTGATATGCATCAAGATCCGCGGGACCGCTTCTCCAGTCATTATCAACCTGCAAGGGTTGGGGAATATAACTCCAGCTTGAATACAAATTAACCCCATGTTCCCTTAAAAGCTCAATTAAGGTGTCCAACTTCGTAAAATCATAAGTCATGTTGTCTGCCGTACCGCCTACCATTTTGCCCAGCATAAAATTGCTGTCTCCCATGTACAAATCGACTCGGAGTGAATCTGCACGAATTTCGTCAAAAAAATGACCATCCCTTTCATACTTTGACAGCGGCACTATCCCGCTGTTGAACAAAGCGAATTTTTTTAACAGGGGAACTCCTTCTCTTTTTCCAAAATCTACAGCAATCACCGTATTGTTCACATTCTGCACTTCCTCTTCATTTACCTCATCATTTTCTTCACTCTTTCGTTCTTTTGATAAAATCTCATTCATATCTTTTTGAGTTTCTTTCATCTCCACGCTTACATCATCCTGTGAAGCCCAACACTCCCCTACAGCCGCTGCCATTATTGCACCAATCACCGGCAATGCCATTCCTTTTTTTCTCCTCATCCTGTCATACTCCTTCCACTCTCTTTTCTCTGTCACCCTTTCACACTGCCAACTACAAGCCCCTTTGTAAAATATCTCTGAAAAAACGGATAGGACAACAACACCGGAACTGTTGCCACAAAAATCTGAGCAGCATTAAGTGTTTCTGAGCCTAACTGTAGCATTTTCTGTAACTCCGTAGGTGACAGTTTCTCTGAATCATAAGAAATGATAACCGTCTGCAGATAGGTAAGCAATGGGAACTTTGACAGTTCATCCATGTATATACTGCCATCAAACCACGAGTTCCAATGTCCCAAAATAGAATATACCGCAATTGTTGCCAAAGCAGGCTTGGACAGCGGAACGAAAATTGTCAATAAAATCCTCCAATGGCTGGCTCCATCTATTACTGCTGCTTCCGTCAACTCCTTAGGCAATTGCCGGAAGAAATTAAGCAGGAGCATGATATAAAAGACAGGAACACTTCCCGGAATAATCAAAGACCATATGGTGTTTAACAACCGTGTTTCCTTAACCACCATATAAGTCGGAATGATGCCTCCTCCGATCATCATCGGAATAAACACCACCCACGCAAAGAAAGTTCTGGCATAAAATGAATTGCTTTCCTTGCTTAATGGATACGCTACCAGACAGGTAATTACCAACTGCAGGCTCACTCCAAGGACAACACGTATCACCGTATTCAGCATAGAACGCCAAAAGATGGAATTACCCAAAATATATTCATATCCTACAAGTGTAAAATCTGCCGGCCATAATATGACGCTTCCTTTCGATATTGCCGTAGAGGAAGATAAAGAAAGGTAGAATACATACCAAAGTGGAAGAAAACATACGACTGCGGTAACTATAAGCAGCAGATAATTTAAGTAGTCAAACCATGTCAATTTTTTTTATTCTTACATGTTCTCGCTTTCATTGGGGCTCCTCCCATCAAAATATCCGATAATTTGCAAATTTGTACGCCAGACCATAACTAATAGCCACCAACACTGTTCCAATCAATGACCTGAATAAACCAACTGCTGTGGAAAGCGAAAAATTGAAATCAACAAGACCAATACGGTAAACCAGCGTATCAAGAATATCTCCGGTGCGGTAAACAATAGGAGAATACATATTATAAACCTGGCCAAAGTTTCCACCTAAAACTCCACCGATATTCAAAAGTGCCATCAAAGCCACAATCTGAATCATACCCGGAATCGTAATATAAAGTGCCCTCTGCAGCCGGTTGGCACCGTCAAGTTTTGCTGACTCGTACAATTCCTGATCAATACCTGTAATCGCTGCAAGATATACAATAGTTCCAAAGCCAAATTCTTTCCATACATCTGTAAGAATAACTGTCTGTTGAAAATAATCATTACTTGTCAAAAAAGGAATTGCGCTGCCTCCTATAGCTTTAATCAAGCCATTGATTGGCCCGTCTAATGAGAACAGATCCACAAAAATTCCTGCCAAAATAACCCATGAAATGAGGAAGATAAAAACATGTCTGGACAACCATTTTCAATTTTGAGTGTTTTACCTCATTAATCAACAACGCAAACAAAATAGAAACTGCCATAGTCAGTACCATCTTACTTACTGCAATAACGAAAGTATTAATTAGTGCATATTTAAAATCATTCATTTTAAACAGATACTCAAACCACTGCAGCCCCACAAATTCCTGCTTTCCAAACAAGCCCAGAGACGGACGAAACCTCTCAAAACCAATCTTCAGCCCATACAACGGCAGATAACTATATACAAACAATATAACAAGCGGACCAGCCAACATGAGGTAAAGCGCCCTATTCTTTCTTAAGTCCTTCGCCAGCTTTGAGAAAAAGCCTTTCTTTACTTTTGTATCCGCATAAAGCACAGCCTTTTTATTCATCATTCCATCTCCTCCTAATCTTCTGCAGCGGGAACCTGATTTATCAGATTCCCACTGTCGCTGTCCCATGCACTCAACAGATATCCCGTACAAATACAATCACTTTAATTTTCGTAATAATCGTTCATTTCCTGTGTGATTTTCTCTCCGCCAAGCGTATTCCACTGTTCTACGAAAGTATCAAACTCAGAAATATCTGCTTCTCCGGTGATAATGCGTGTAAAAGTTTCCAATTCAAGCTTATTAAGAGATGCAAGAGAATCCACCATCGTATCTGTTACGACAGCACCTTTCTTGTCATACTCCAGTTTTCCTTCTTCCGCATACTGTGTGGCAAGACCGAACATCATACCTGAATAGCGTGTAGCAAACTGTCCGGCTGCGATATCCCTCATGTCCGGCTGGTCGCTGGTGCGATAATCATTATCATACAAGTACTCCATTTGATTATCATACAATACTTTAGCATTGAAATTATAATCAACCAAAGAAGAATCCTGATTTTCAAGGGCTTTAAATACATTTTCCCATTTTACGATATTACCATGAATAGATTCCGGCGCATATGGCAGCCATCCCCAATAATCCCATACTTCAGTAAATTCTTCATTAGTAGAAAAATAATCTCTTGAGTCTCCTGCTCCAAGCTTATGTTCAATGTTCAATAACTTCACTGCAACTTCAGGATGCTCATAGCCTTTTCTTACCACTATAAATTTGGATGTATTGTCATATACAATTGCCTTTGCAGGTTCGTTATCAATGGACAATTCAGGAATTCCGATCAAAACCCATTCAGAATTCAAATCATCTTTCCATAATGTCGTAAAGGAATTGCCCATGAACTGAGCCCATTGTACCCCATAGAAAGCTCCAATCTTGCCTTGTGCAGTAAGTTCGCCTTCCTGATCCTGAGTCTTTCCGGTAAATTCCGGATCAATTACACCGTCTTTATACCATTTTGCCAAAGTTTCCAGTACGTTTTTCATCTCTGGCTGCACGGAACCATAAACAACCTTTCCATCTTTCTGCACCCAGGAATCCGGGTATGCATTTCATTAGCAATAGAGCGAAGGTCATATCCATCTGTGAACAAATCTTTAGAAAGACCAATTCCAAATGTATCATTCACACCATTCCCGTCAGGATCATCATTCGTAAATGCATACAAAACAGCTTCCAGTTCTTGGAAATTAGTAGGCTCTTTCATCCCTAAATTATCAAGCCAGTCTTTTCTAAGGAACAATCCATGCATTGTCTCTAAAGTTGGAACAGTTAACGGTATTCCATAAAGTTCCCCATCAATCGTTCCTGTTTCAAAACTGATTGCGGTGCCATAGCCCATCAACGATTTTACCTCATCCGTTGCAGTATTCTCAAATACATCTGTCAATGGCTGAATCTGTCCTGCATCATACATCTGCTTCATTGTGGTCATATTAACTGTCATAATATCAGCCAAGTCATCTGTTGCCAACATCAGTGCCACCTTCTGGTCGTATGCTGAACTCGTTGTGACCCACTTGTACTCAATGTTGATTCCGAGCTTCTCCGCAATCAGGTCAATAAAATTGTTTTCCTGCGTATAATCAGCAGAGTCCCCTGAAATATCAACAGCCTTGACAAACTGTGCTGTTACAGGTTCGGCATATTTTTCCCAAGGGTCAGTGACCCCACCAACGTCTTTTGGCTCATCATCAACGCCTGCAGATGTACTATTGTCTACTTCGCTTTCTACAGATTCTGTGCTGTCCGATGTGGCAAAAGCAGGTTCTCCACCCCATCCAGTAAACATTCCTACGGTCACTCCTAATGTTGCTGAAGCTAAGCGCTTCTGAAGAACTCTTTTCTTCATAGTAATACCTCTCCTTAAAATATTATATTTTAGAGCAATTTGCCTTTTCTCATATATTCCATAAGGCTAATATACTCCATGTTGCAAAATGTCACACTATATTGAACTAAATGGATCTTCTACCATATCGTCTACACCTCCAGTATATATAAAATGCTTTTTGTATTGTTCAATATTTATGTTTTTATTTTTCATGCGTTCATATTTTTATATTCATATTTTATGTATTTGTTCCGTCCTTGCCATATCATTTTTACCTGTTTATGTCAATATATTTTTCAATAATTTGTATATTTTATTTAGTTTTTCTTGTTTTATCTACATAATTATTGTATTTATATTCTTTTGCCGCGAGTTGTTTATGTATATATATTTTTTTAACATCATGATTACTGCATTTAAAACCTTTTCTAAATTGCTTTTTTCATTTTCTTCTGTTATACTTGGATAATATGATACCTGGGGCAAAAGGTCTGAAATCTGACGCAAGCTTGCTTGCAGGAGGACTTTCGAACTCTTGACCCGCCAAAGCATGAGTAAATAGCCATTTTTCAAAGAAAAATGAGCGGATTATGAATGTTTTGAGGATTGCTATGCGCTTCACACTCCCGCAATCCTTATAATATCTATGTAAATAATGCAGAAAGGAGTTCTCCACTAAATGAAGCAAAAAATCACACTAAATTTAAGTGACACGGAGCAAATTGCACGTGTCGGCAAGGCTCTTTCCTCTCCTGTCCGTGTAGATATCCTGCACTATCTGTCTCAGGAACCAGTTATTATTTCCGATATAGCAGCAAAATTTAATCTTCCTCTTTCCAGTACCGCACTGCATATCAAGGTTCTGGAAAGTGCCGGGCTGATTTACATCCAACCCATTCCTGGTTCCAAGGGTTCCCAGAAATTATGCGGCATCCAGGTGGACAATATACAAGTCTATATGTTTCAACAGGAAACTACTATCCTCCCAAATTATTTATATAGGGAGTCCATGCCGGTTGGCTGTTATTTTGACTACAGTGCCAGCCCTTCCTGCGGTATGGCTTCAGAAGTATGCGATCTAGGTGTTGAGGATAGCATCAGCGCATTTGTCAGTCCTGCACGATATAAGGCCCAAATTATATGGCTCAGCTGCGGCTTTTTGGAATACCGTTTTTCGAATTCTTTTTTTAAAAACAATCCCGTAAATCGCGTTAAGTTTTCTTTTGAAATTTGTTCAGAGGCATTAGGATATAATAATAACTGGCCATCCGATATTACAATTTCCATAAATACCCACGAAATTGGTATCCTCCATTGCAAAGGAGATTATGGCGGACGCAGAGGAAAGTTAAATCCTGAATGGTGGTATGAAGTATCGACGCAGTATGGAGAACTAAGGACATTTGAAATTACAAATGAAGGTTGCTTCATTGACGGTATTCCTATCAGTAAAGAGAATATTAACACTTTAGGGCTGATGTACAATGATTATATTAAGTTTAAACTGGAAGTAAAACGGAATGCCAAGTATTGCGGCGGTTTTAATTTGTTTGGAGAGAAATTCGGTGATTATCCACAGGATATTGTAATGGAATTGTATAACGATGATATAAACACAAAAATGGATGCAACACTAAAGAGACGGAGACCAGAACCAGTAATGCCGATTGGCTGCACAGCGAAGAAAAATGAAGTATAGGAGTATGTGAAATAAATATTTCCGAAAGAAACCAGCTATCAAAATACCAGTCAGAACCGATCAAGCGGATCCGTACCATTCATGAGCAATTAATTGTAAGGGTGACTAGCACTACATCAAATAAAGGAAATAAAAAGTGGACAGTTGTAAGAGTGTCTAACACCCTTACAACTCAAATTGAGCCAGTGTACCCATTTAAAAAGCCATTAATTCCTGACCCCTTATTCACCCTTCTCCATTACATAATTCGTCAACGCGATTCCCTGCCGAAAAACTTTCTGCTCTTTCACTACACGGTATCCTCGATACTGAAAAAAATGGTTTTGCTGTGATAAACGCATGGGCAATGAATGTTTTTCCCTTTGAAAAAGATTCCAGCGCATCACAAATCGCAGAAGCAACGCCTTTACGCTGGTAGTCTTTATGAACATAAAACCTGTCCAAATAGCCAGTACCAGATTGTAAGGGGGTCTGGCACTCTTACCTTCCCAGGAATCAATCTTTCCGGTGCTTCTTTCAATGCTGCAATCAATTGCTGTTCACAGGGAACTTCTACATAGTAGATATAGTTTCCCTGTACTTTTTCTTATCACCCCAGAGATGTAGGATTTCTCACAGGCGGCAGTGTGCTTCACTGCTCCATTGGAATTTAACCATCCCGCCTTCCTTATGGCCGGACCGCGAATTACAGAAGTATCATTGTCCCTGTCTGGCTTTAACACCGCCGCCGATTGCAATCCGGCATTTGCTTCTGCGAAACCGCTATCGCCCCGATGGACTTCATGGCGTGCAGTCGAAGGCTCGACCAAACAGGAATGCACCAGAAGAATGAGTATTCAGTTTTCAACGAATCATGAAAGCGTATCACAGCCTATAATGAAAATAGAGGATTGACCTCCACTACTTTTTTTACTTCCTGCCTTGTTTTACAATAGTTATTGACAGGATTACGTTGATTGTACCCTGGAGGATTTTCACCCCGTTTTTCAACGTAAATGTTTTGCCCTTGAGTACAGCATATTGTCGCATCTTTTACAGATAGCACGAGTAGCAAAGTCCATATTATCTCGGGCAAATCTCCTGTCAATTCTATTATAAAGGAGGCTGTCTGTATGAAAGATCTTTTAGAAATTTTCTGTGGTTTGGATATTCACACAGAAAAAATTGTTGCATGTATCCTGACTGGCTCATTAGGTAAACCTACCCACTCTGAGATTCGTGAATTTACCACTTTAATTCCTGATATGCTTGCCTTACGAGACTGGATCATCTCAGAAAATTGCCATTATGTTGCAATGGAAAGTACTGGCATTTATTGGATTCCAATTTACGAAATATTAGAAGATGCTTTCTCTGGAGATATCACTTTATTAGTTGTTAATGCCCGCCATATGAAAAACGTTCCCGGCAAGAAAACAGATATGCGTGATTCTGAATGGATTTCTACAATCCGCGATATTACTTCCCAGAAAAACAGGATTGAAAAACTCCTGCAAAGTTCCGGTTTTCGTCTGTCTTCTTTTATTTCTGATATTTTTGGTGCTTCCGGCAGAAATATCATTCTACATTTGATGGAACATGGACAGATTGATTAAGATATCTTTGGATTCTTATCTCAAAACAAAAACCAGAAAACGCATTGATGAAATCCTTATGTCTGTAAATGGGACTCTTTCAGAACATCAAAAATCCTTCTTAAAAATCCTCATGTGTCATTATGATTCCATGAAAGAGCATCTTATTGAAATTGAAACTCATCTTCAGGAAGATATGCTTCCATTCGCTTTACAAGTTGAACAGTTAAATACTATCTATGGAATAAGTACAACTGCTTCCTGTGCAATCATTGCCGAAATCGGTACAGATTTAAAACTGCAGAACACATCTGTTCATGGGCCGGTCTGTGTCCCGGCAATAACGAGAGTGCCGGAAAAAAAGTACCTCTATCACAAAAGGCAATCTTTATATAAAAAGTATGCTTTGTGAGATTGCCTGGATAATTGCCGGCAAACGAAACACATATCTTTCAGCCTGGTATTGGAGAATCAAGCAGAAAAAAGGAGCCAGAAAAGCCATTGTCGCTCTTGCTCGAAAATTACTTGTTATCATTTATACAATGCTAAAACAAGGCACTAATTTTGATGAAAACTGTTTTGAAGTCAGGCGCAAAAACTGTGAGCAAAAACAACTTTCCCGTTATATACGAGAATTAGAAAAACATGGCTATACGGTTGAAGTTCAAGTATAATCCATCTTTTGTACAAATCATATTTCACTGCTGGCAGCCATTATTATGACTGCTTTATAGTGATGCTTTCATAATTGTTGAAAACATTCGTTGTCAAGGTTCAGATCTTGGCTGCGATTTTTATTTTCGTAGCAAAGTACATCACCAGAATTTCACTGGTATGATCATTCAAGATTCCGAAAGATCATAGCTTAGAATTAATTGCACGACACAGTCCGGCTATGTAAAAAGGCCGATTGGATACTCCAACCGGCCCGCCTTATCGCTCTTGCTGTTCTTTCTATGTTTCTGTTCTTCCGTCTTTGCCCGTTCCTCAACGGTCTGCCAAATGCTGTCCATGCAATCCGTTTCTTTGTTCTCCCAGTCGGCAAACACATCTGCAAGCGGGCTGGGGGACTTCAGCAATGCCCGTGCCTGTCTATCCGGCAAGTCATGGTGCTCTAGCGACATCAGAATATCTTCCCGTACCGTGTGTTCATAGGTATGGTTCAAAATCTCCTCCGGTGTCTGAGAAAGTAACCATGCACGATAGGTTTCCTGCTCGGCAAACATCTTCTCATATAGGGCCGTGTTCAGTTCTTCATTGCTCATACTGTGTACCTCCATTTTGATTTTGATATAGAAAAAACCGACTGGCTCTCAAAAGAAAACCAATCGGCTTGCCATATGATTCAATTATTTTTGCGGCAGCAAACGGCTTTTACTGCCGTTTTAATAAAAATTGCTCAGTACCATCCTCTCCATGACGCTTCGTCAAATATGTTAAGTTAATTTATGATAAGCTCGCTTATGCTATTTTCTTATTTCCCCGCATATGCCGTCTTGAACTGACGATTATTCTCTACAAGCTCATCGAAGGTGACGGGACGGTAGCCGTTCAAATCCACACCGGCATTTAATACATGTTCGCGGCATTGGAGTAGCGGCCAGAAATCTGCCGAAGTATCTGCATGGATATGGCCATGGATCATATAAGACCGCTTGGCGTGTT
>CAVCYJ010000069.1:0-13079 GCA_963605995.1 Holdemanella biformis
AAAATCTGCTCATAAAATCAAGCACAAAAAGATTCCGAGAGTACATGTTTTTTTGTCAGGGATATCACTCTATCATCATGGAAATTTCGTTGCCTTCCTCTTCCGTGTACTGATATCCGATATCTCTTGCGGCATGTTCTGCCAGCTTGCGTGAAAGCTCATCCATATTGATAAGCGGATTTACCGGAGCAGCCTTCCATCGGAACTGTATAATACAATTTTTCTTTCGTTCCGAATACTCCAGGCTGAAATCCATCTTCGTCTCTGCATCAAGTACAGGCATAATTGTCTGCAGGTAAATCTCCTCAATTGCAGAGTCAATCCGGTAAAGCAGTTCAGGTGCAAACATCTTTTTCATGGCAAAGGCATGGATTTCACTGACAAAACCCAGATAATCCAGTTCATCGCGAAAAAAGCTCTTTTTAATCCAGTCCAGACCGTTGATAAAACAGCGGGTCCGCTCTTTTTGCGGATGGTTGAATATCTGATCCGGTGTACCGTCCTCATAAATAACTCCCTGATCCATATAGAAAACTCTTGTGGAAACAGACTTGACCAGTCTCATCTGGTGAGTGACGATCAGCATGGTCATACCTTCCTTTGCCAGTCTGTTGATTACTGCCAGCACCTCTCCCACCATTGTCGGATCTAATGCTGACGTCGGTTCATCAAACAGAATAATCTCCGGCTCCATAGCCAGAGTCCTGGCAATGGCAACACGCTGTTTCTGCCCTCCGGACAACTGATCCGGATATTTCTGTTCTCTTCCTGCCAGACCAACCGTACGCAGTAATCTCATAGCACGTTCGTATGCCTCTTCACGCGGCAGCTTTAATACTTTCATCGGCGCATACATGATATTTTCAATCACATTCATGTGTGGATAGAGATTAAAACTCTGAAATACCATTCCCATTTTACGGCGGACCAGATGCAATGGACAATCTTTGGCACTTACATCTATGCCATCCACTGTTATCGTACCTGACGTAGGGGTTTCCAGACGGTTCAGGCAACGCAGAAATGTCGATTTTCCAGTCCCGGACGGACCGATGATAGAGATAACCTCACCTTTTTGAATGGTTGCGTTCACATCCTTTAAGGGAACTGCATCCGCATATTCTTTTCTCAGATGCTGAATAGAAATCATACTTCAATTCCTCCCTTCTGTTTTTTTTCGCCGGCTGCTTTATGTACGTGCCCGGGGGTCAGTCTTTTACGGAGCAATGCCATCATTGAAAGTAAAAGGCAGGCGATAATAAAATAAATCAGGGCAATCGTTAAAAGCGGAACGATGGCTTCATAAGTATTGCTTCGGATAATATCTCCGACCTTAGTCAAATCATTGACAGCAATGTAGCCGACTACCGCAGTTCCCTTCATCAGACTGATCAGGTTGCTGAAGTATCCCGGCAACATGGTACGGATTGCCTGAGGAAGCACAATTCCTCCGAATGCCTGATATCTGGTCAGACCTGTTGCAAGCGCCGCTTCCCACTGTCCCTTCTCCACACTGCTGATCCCACCTTCGAACAGCTGTGCCATATAAGCACCAAACACCAGTCCAAAACCGAGGATCGCAACCAGAATATTGGAAACATCTGACTTGCCAAAAACAATATAATAAAGAATCATCAGTATTACAACGATCGGAAGCCCCTGCATCAGACGGGAATAGATATCTGAAAACACCTTCAGCACTGTAAATCGCGACATAGACATAGCACAAAATACCGCTCCCAGCAGATTTGCCAGAACAAATCCCGCCACCGTTATGAGCAGAGTTACGCACAGTCCCTGAAGTACAGATAACCATCTGTCTTCATCGATCAATGTACGATAAATACTTTTTCCGATCGCACTTTTAAACCCTGTATCCGATGACTCGGAACTGTCCGGCTCATTCGTTCCTGCATCGGCCGTAACAAGTGCAGGTGTATCAAACTCATCTGCATTTACAATCGGAACAAACTTCTGCGTGTAATAAAAATCAGAAAAGTTGACACTCTCAGCGCGTTCCTCCGTCCATGAAATCTGACCAGCCGCAAGATCATATCTCCCGGTCGTAATACCACTCAGGATTCCCGCAAAATCAACATCTTCAATTTTCAGGCCATACCCGTATTCACGGCAGAACCCTGCGATAATATCAACCTCATAACCCACATTCCTGCCGTTCAGTGAGAACGAAAACGGCTTTAATGTACTGGTTGTTGCCATTGTTAAAACACCATTTTCTCCAGTCTGTGGAATATCGACATTCTCCCAATCGTGCGGATAGAGCCAGTAATCCTGTTTTTTCTCCAGATCACCATTTTCTTTCAATGTGGCTATATATTCATTCAGCTGCAAACGGATGGAATCTCCTCTGTCCGTTTTGGCAAAAACCGTACCCACATCATACACTGCAAACGGAACATCCAGATAACCAAGATTCGGATATTCCTGCACCAGTGTATAATAATTAACAGTAGGAAGTGCGGCAAAGCTGATCTTGTGCTTCTCCAGTGCCAGTGCTACATCCGTTATACTGTTAAAATACTGTATCTGAGCATCCGGAAGCTTTGCCAGTATGATCTTGTCCTGCGGTGTTCCGGTCATTACACCTGCTGTTTTGCCGGTCAGCAGCGACATCGTATCTTCGTCCGAATCCGCAAAAGCAGGAATTCCAAGGCACAGGACAGCTATCAGAATCATCCCGATCAGCCCAAAACGTATCATTCTCCTTTTATACATAATATCTCCTTCTATATTGATATTCTCCTGCCGTCACATCAGTTACACGCATATAACTTCATCATATATGGAAAAAGAGCTGCGCACCAGTCATCTGATGTGCAGCCCCTCTGTAAATAACATCATGCATAACTGAAGCAGAGGTACTTCCCTGATTCTTAGAGGTTCTTAATTCTTTCAATCGCTTCAAGAGTATTCTCATGTGTTCCGAATGCAGTGAGACGGAAGAATCCCTCACCGTGAGCACCAAAACCTGAACCCGGGGTTCCTACGATATTGGCTTTCTCAAGAAGATAGTCAAAGAACTCCCATGAAGTCATCTTGTCCGGGGTTTTCAGCCAGATATATGGGGCATTTACACCGCCGGATACAGAATAGCCCGCAGATGCCAGACCTTCATAAATTGCTTTTGCGTTACTCATGTAATAGCCGACCTGTGTTTTGAGCTGTGCTTTTCCTTCCGGAGAGTACACTGCCTCACCCGCACGCTGCACGATGTACGGAGCGCCGTTGAATTTTGTGCCGTGACGTCTCGCCCAGAGGCTGTGGAGTGATACGCCGTCACGTACCAGGTCTTTTGGTACTACTGTGAAGCCAAGACGCACACCTGTGAAGCCTGCATTTTTGGAAAAGCTGCGCAGTTCGATGGCACAGGTTCTTGCTCCCTCACACTCGTAGATGCTGTGCGGTACGTTTTCTTCGGAAATATATGCTTCGTATGCTGCATCATAAATGATCACAGAACCGTTCTTGTTTGCATAGTCTACCCATTCCTGAAGCTGTGGTTTGGTGATGGCACCGCCGGTCGGGTTATTCGGGAAGCAGAGATAGATGAGATCCGGAACCTCTGTCGGGAATTCCGGAAGGAATCCGTTTGCTTCTGTACACGGCATATAAATTACATTATCAAAGTTACCGCGCTCTTTGTTATATTCTCCTGTACGGCCTGCCATTACGTTTGTATCTACATATACAGGATATACAGGGTCACATACTGCGATTTTGTTATCCAGGCCAAATATTTCCTGGATATTTCCGGAATCGCTCTTTGCACCGTCAGATACAAAGACTTCATCTGCATCAATATCGCATCCTCTGTCTTTGTAGTCATTTTTTGCGATGGCAGATCTGAGAAATTCATAGCCAAGATCCGGTGCATAGCCGCGGAATGTGGTTGCATCTCCCATGTCATCTACAGCTTTGTGAAGAGATTCAATGATCGCAGGAGCCAGAGGCTGGGTTACGTCACCGATTCCCAGTGAGATAACATTTGCCTGTGGATTGGCTTCTTTATATTCTCTTACTTTCTTCGCAATTGTGGAAAACAGATAGCTTCCCGGTAATTTCAGATAATTATGGTTTACTGTTACCATATTTGATTTCCTCCCTGATATAACACGTAGGGTAACTGTTCAGTACCTTCACTGTTGGATAGCAGACTGCTGAATAGTTACCACGTAGTTTCTATAAACAATAATATATTACACTAAATCAATCATTATTGTAAAGTCCAAGCCTGCTTAAAAGTAATTTTTCTCTTTTATTTTCGCTTTTCGACTTCTTTCATAAGTGTCTCACGGACACTCGCAGGGTTTGCCTTGCCTTTCATTCCTTTCATGATCTGACCGACAAAGAAGCCCATGACTTTGTCTTTTCCGCCGAGAAGTTCTGAAAGCGGTCCCGGATTTGCATCGAGGATCTTATTGATGGTTTCTTCCAGAAGTCCGGTGTCCTCTACGATCTTCAGGCCATGTTCTTCGATATAGGATACCGGGTCGATATCTTCATCGAATACTTTTTCAAAGACTTTCTTTGCGTTCTGCGGGCTGACTTCGGATTTTTCTACCATGGCAAGAAGATCTGCAAGGTGTTTCGGGGAGAAAGACACCTGTTCCGGATCCATTGCTTTGTCCTTGGTCAGACGAAGTACTTCACCCATGAACCAGTTTGCTGTTTTCTTTGCGTTTCCGCAGATTGCTGCGGTTTCTTCAAAGAGTCCTGCAAGATGGCGGGATTCTGTAAGGATTCCTGCGTCATATGCCGGAAGACCATATTCTTCCTGATAACGTGCCTGTTTTGCTTCACGCAATTCCGGCTGTTCTGCTTTGATCTTTTCAATCCATGCATCGGAAATGTGGATCGGAGGCAGGTCAGGATCAGGGAAATATCTGTAGTCTTTGGCATCCTCTTTGGAACGCATTGCATAGGAATATTCCTTGTTGTCATCCCAGCGGCGGGTTTCCTGTGTGACAAATTTACCTTCCTCAAGCAGTTCGATCTGGCGTTCTCTTTCACCTTCAATTGCTCTGGCAATAGCTTTGAAAGAGTTCAAGTTCTTCATCTCTGTTCTGGTTCCGAATTCTTCTGAACCGACTTCACGGACAGAAAGGTTGACGTCTGCACGCATGGAACCTTCCTGAAGTTTACAGTCAGATACCCCAAGGTACTGCATCATGCAGCGAAGCTTTTCGAGATAAGCGATAACCTCTTCGGAACTTCTCATATCCGGTTCGGATACGATTTCGATCAGCGGGACACCGCTTCGGTTATAGTCTACCAGAGAACAATCTTCCCATTCGTCGTGGATCAGTTTACCGGCATCCTCTTCCATGTGCATTTCATGGATGCGGATTTTCTTTTTGCCTGCTGAAGTCTCGATCTCTACCCAGCCATCGTGGCAGATTGGCAGATATAACTGAGAAATCTGATAGTTCTGCGGGTTGTCCGGATAGAAATAATTCTTACGGTCAAATTTGCAGTACTGATGGATCTGGCAGTTTGCTGCAAGACCTGCTTTCAGGGCGAATTCTACTACTTTCTTATTCAGTACAGGCAGGGAACCCGGCATACCTGTGCAGACCGGGCACGTATGTGTATTGGGTGCTCCTCCGAATTCTGTGGAGCATCCGCAGAAAATTTTTGTTTTTGTGGCAAGTTCTACATGGACTTCAAGTCCGATGACTGTTTCATACTGTTTCATTATCTGGTGCCTCCTTCTCCTGGCACGGCAAAGGAGCCGCGGCTGGTTTCATAGGCGTGTGCTGCACGCAGGATTTTCTTTTCCATGAAGCAGTCTCCGAGCATCTGGATACCGATTGGGAGACCTTTGCTGTCTTTTCCGCATGGAACTGTAATCCCCGGAAGACCGCAGAGGTTGACTGCTACTGTATAGATATCTCCAAGATACATGGCAAGCGGATCTTTTAAGCTTTCTCCGATCTTTGGTGCTGTAAACGGAGATGCCGGTGCAAGGAGTACATCGTATTTGCCAAATGCCTCGTCGAACTCTTTCTTGATCAGTGCTTTTGTGCGGAGTGCTTTCAGATAGTATGCATCATAATAACCGGAACTTAATACGAAAGAACCAAGCATGATACGGCGTTTTACTTCCTCACCGAAGCCTGCTGTTCTGGTCTTTTTGTACATATCATGGAGTCCTTCATATTCAGCCGCACGGAAACCATATTTCACGCCGTCAAAACGCTCCAGGTTGGAGCTTGCTTCTGCGCTGGCGATGATATAATAAGCAGGGATCATGTATTCCATTGTCTTAATGGAGAAGAATTCTACTTCTGCTCCTAGTTCTTTCAGTGTATCAAGCACACCCATAAAGGATGCCTTTACTTCCGGATCAAGTCCTTCTGCAAGGTATTCTTCAGGAACACCGAATTTCATTCCTCTGATGTCTCCGGTCAGTTCTGCCGAGAACTGAAGGTCATCTCTCTTCATTGATGTGCTGTCTTTTTCATCATGTCCTGCGATGATTTCAAGAAGGGCAGCACAGTCAGCTACGTCTTTTCCTACCGGTCCGATCTGATCCAGGGAGGAGGCGTAAGCTACCAGGCCGTAACGGGATACTGTTCCGTAGGTTGGCTTGATTCCGGTCACTCCACAGTAGGAGCTTGGCTGACGGATGGATCCGCCGGTGTCTGAACCAAGTGCCAGATATGTTTCTCCTGCTGCTACTGCCGCACAGGAACCGCCTGAAGAGCCGCCCGGTACGTGTTCTAAATTCCACGGATTTCTGGTGATGCCATAAGCGGAAGTCTCGGTGGTACTTCCCATGGCAAATTCATCCATGTTTGTTTTTCCGATAATGACCAGTCCGGCTTTCTCCAGACGGTCGATTACTTCTGCATTGTACTGCGGCACAAAGTTCTCAAGGATCTTTGATGCGCAGGTTGTTTTCTTTCCGTTAATACAGATATTGTCTTTGATCGCGATCGGTACGCCGGCAAGAGGACTGGTGTAAGTACCGTCCTCAATGCCTTTTTGTACTTCTTCAGCACGTTTGTATGCTTCTTCTTTGTATGTGTCAAGATAAGCGTGTACTTCTGAATCCTGTTTCTCGATCTGTGCAAAAACAGACTTTACTCCATCCAGGACGCTGACCTGACGCTGTTTTATTTTTTCCCCAAGCTGCAGGGCTGTTAATTTCTCCAACTCCATTGTCCTGTCTCCTATCCTATGGTTTTCGGAACCTGATACTGTCCTTCTTTTGCTTTTGGTGCATTTGCGAGCATTGCTTCCTTGTTGTTGCCGTTTGTGACAACATCCTCACGGAATACATTCTCATCCTGGAAGATATGAGACATTGGTTCTACTGCAGATGTGTCCAGTTCATCCAGTTTCTCTACATAATCAAGCATTTTCTGCATTTCGGCTTTGGCTTTTTCCTTTTCTTCTTCCGAGAGGGAAAGTTTGGCGAGGATGCAGACATTTTCCATTGTTTCATCATCTATGATCTTTGCCATGATTTTCTCCTTATTGATATCATTCTCAATCCCATTTTTGTACTATTTTCGTAACTATTCAGTAGTCTACTATTCCGCGAGGTACTGAACAGTTACCTATTTTCATTTCTGTGCATAAGCTTCATAAAGCTCTGGCTGAGAATTCTTAGTTACGGCTCCAGACGGTTCATATCTCTTGGGAAGAGACAGGTTTCACGGACGTTCTCTTCTCCAAGGAGCTGCATGGTCAGACGTTCCAGACCAATTCCGAGTCCGCCGTGAGGCGGCATACCATGCTTGAATGTGTCAAGATACTGCTCCATACCCTCCTGGGTCATGCCTCTGTCTTCAATCTTCTGCACCAGCATATTGTAGTCATGGATACGCTGACCGCCTGTTGTGATCTCAAGTCCTTTGAATAACAGGTCAAAGCTCAAAGTAAATCTGTCATCCTGCGGATCGTCCATTGCATAGAACGGACGTTTCTTTGACGGATAATGTGTGACAAATACAAAGTCTGAGCCATATTCTTCTTTGAAGTACTGTCCGATCAGTGCTTCTTCTTCCGGCTCCAGATCGAATGGGTTTCTGATCTTACGGTTATATTTCTGAGATACCAGTTCCTTCGCTACGTCGAAACGAACTGTCGGAATCTTTGACACATCCGGAAGATCGATCTTGAGGATCTTCACTTCTTTGGCATATTCTGTTTTCAGGAGATTAATGGCATACTGCAAGAATCCTGTTTCCATTGCCATAATTTCTTCAAAGCTGTCGATATATCCCATCTCAAAGTCCAGACTGGTATATTCATTTAAGTGACGCTTGGTATTGTGTTTCTCTGCGCGGAATACCGAACCTGTCTCGAATACTCTGTCAAATACACCAACCATCATCTGTTTGTAGAACTGCGGGCTCTGTGCAAGTACTGCCGGTTTGTGGAAATAGCTGAGCTTGAAAAGGTTCGCGCCGCCTTCTGCTCCTCTGGCTCCGATCTTAGGAGTGTGGATTTCTGTAAATCCCTGTCCGTAGAGATAATCACGGAATGCTTTTGTCAGAGCTTCCTGGATCTTAAATTTGGAACGTTCCTGAATATTTCTCAGGGAGATCGATCTGTAGTTTAATTTTGCTTCCAGAGAAGTGTTCAGTTTCCATTTGTCGATTGCCAGCGGAAGTGGCTCTGCAGGTGTTGATAAGATATCAATATGACGGATGCGAAGCTCCCGGCCGTGAGGTGCTCTCTCCTCTTCATTCAGAATTCCTTTCACCCTGATTGTCATTGCTTCCTTCAATTCATGAATGGAAACATTTGTCTGTTCATTTTCATAGACAGTCTGGAATAAACCTTCCCTTCTTCTAAGAATGATAAATGCCACATCACCCATATTACGGATGCTGTGAATTGCGCCTTCGATTACGGCTTCCTGATTTAAGAGATTATTATTTAAGAGTTCCTCCCAGGTGTTGATTTCTTTTTTCCATGTTCCATCCATAAATTCCATTTCCTCATCCTCCATTTCTTCTTTTTTATATGGCGATGCCGCCGACACTTCCGTTTAGTAAGCTTTCATGCTCCGTAAAGCACCAACAAAAGCGTAATCAGAAAATCCGGGGACACTTACCCCCGGGACTCTCTGATTACGCCTTTGTAACCATTCTTCCTGTTAATTTTTACTTCGTAAAATACGCCACGGACGGCATATCCATTTGCTGTATATGTTCGCATTATATACACAATAGCATCTTTTTGCAATATCTTTTTTTATTTTTTTTGCTTTTTCGCTGTTATATGACACTACTGCGCTCCTTTTTTAACCGAATCAAGTAAGTCCTCTGCTTCAATTACGGAAAGCAATAAGCAGTGGGTGGGGACTGCCTGATTCGGCTAAACCTCATCATACATCAGCATAAGCAGCATCTGTGCGGTTTCAACCATATTGGTTCCGGAATCCATACTGCATTTCTGGATGTGCCGGTACGCTTCATCTTCTGTCATCTTGTTCTTTTCCATAAGAAGATGTTTTGCATTTAAAATGTAGTTCTGCTCTTTTTCTGACCGGGGCTTTGGCTTCTTTTTTTCTTTTTTTATCCGGCGTTCCAGCTGATAAAGCATATCACCGACTGATTCCACCAGCACACTTGCTTTCAGAGGCATCTGTACCGCCTGTACAGAATTGGGGGCTTCATCTATGATCCTCTGAGATGCAAGGAGCAGCATTTCAAAATACTGGGGCAGATCATCGAGAATATCTTTATAATAACCGTCTGTCAGTTTATATCCACATATCAGGACTCCACTGTCAAGTTCCGAGATACTGGCCAGAACGTTAGAGACAGAGCTGGAGACAGAAGCCACTGTGAGCCCGTGTCTGTTAAGTATTGTGCGGATTTTTTTTGCGTCCTCTATCTTAGGTAGCGCAATCACAATGCTGCTGCTCATATCTCTGTCTCTCCTCTTCCTGTTGTTACATTATCTTATGTTGTTTGTGGTCAAACCGGGCAGCCAGCCCGATTTGATCAGGCGGATAATATCATCCGTATCCGATCATATCCTGTACAGATATTCTTCGATCTCCCAGGCTGAAATTTCTCTGGTATAGCGCAGCCATTCTTTTCTTTTGGCTGCAACGTATTCTTCGCAAAACTCCGTCCCCAGAACCTCTTTGATCCAGTCGCTCTCTTCAAAGTAATCAATTGCTTCTCTTAAATTTTCCGGAAGATTCTCGATCTTCATTCCTTTTTGATCGGCTTCGGACGCTTCTCTGCTGGAAGATCTCGTCGGATAGATTTTTTTGCGTATTCCGTCGAGTCCCGCTGCCAGGCAGACTGCAAATACCAGATATGGATTCGCTGCCGCATCAGGGCTTCTCAGTTCGATCCTTGTTTCCATTCCTCTGGAGCCCGGGATCCTCACAAGTGAGTTCTGATTATTCTTCGTCCAGGTAAGCTCAGTTGGTGCCTCGTATCCCGGAACAAGACGCTTGTAGGAGTTTACGATAGGGTTAGTGATCAGTGCCATTTCTTTGCTGTGAGCCAGAAGGCCACCTACAAAATAATATGCTTCATCGCTTAATTCCTGCGGATTTCCCGGATTGACAAATACGTTTCTTCCATCTTTAAATAAAGAGAAATGAATATGCATCCCGGAACCGTTTACTTCTGCCCGTGGTTTCGGCATAAAGGTAGCGTGGAGTCCGTGACGCTTGGCAATGGTGCGAACCGTCATCTTAAATGACATGATACGATCTGCCATCTTACGCACTTCTCCGTATTTAAAATCAACCTCATGCTGTGCCGGAGCCGTTTCATGATGGGAAGATTCGACTTCAATTCCCATATCTTCCAGATTCAATACGATATCACGTCTCGCATTCTCTCCCAGATCTACAGGACTGACATCCAGATAACCGGCT
The DNA here is from genome assembly GCA_963605995.1 of Holdemanella biformis. GTDB lineage: Bacteria > Bacillota > Clostridia > Lachnospirales > Lachnospiraceae > Blautia_A. The sequence goes on from CAVCYJ010000069.1 coordinate 10,883, forward strand.
TTCTCATGTGTTACTGTAGTCGGAACTCCGTTATCGTCCGTATGGAAAAGGAAAAATTCACACTCCGGGTCTACCAGACAGGTATATCCCTCTTTCTTTGCTTCACGGGCTGTTTTTTTCAGAATGTATCTTGGACTTCTCTCATGTGGAGTTCCATCCGGGCAGTAGATGTCGCACAACATTCTGGCAACTTTCCCCTGCTGTGGTCTCCACGGAAGGATTGCAAAAGTGTCAAGATCCGGTCTTAAATACATATCCGGTTCAGATTCTCCTGCGATTCCTGCGATAAAGGAACCATCTACGATACATCGGTTATCCAGTGCGCGGGGAAGTTCCCTGGCAGTTATGGCGATGTTTTTCAGTGTTCCGAACATATCTGTAAACTGGAGACGAATGAATTCTACGTCTTCCTCCTCAGCCATCTGTAATATTTCTTCTCTGGTATAATTCCCCATTTTTATTCACTCCTTGTCAGCATTGTTTTTTGCTGTTCTTATTTTCCTGATAATTCCCGGATGCACTCTGCTCCTGTCCGGAAGATAATATAAAAAATGGCGCACTTCCTACAGTTACTTTTCTATAGAAAGAACGCCTTTGTTCATGTAGGCAATTATAACAATGTGCCTATTTTTTGTCAACTGCTATTTTTAATCTATAGCAGTTGTCTGGTATACTCGTGGATCATGTCCGAATACTGCAATCACGGCAAAAAGCAGTTTCTCTCGAAACTGCTTTTTGTACGCGAAGTATTAAGCGTCAAGCGGATATTCGCAATCCGCTTCGCTACGTGGTTCTACACCGAATAGCTGCTTCGCAGCTTCGGTTAAATTACTATTTATTGCATGGGAAACATGATTGGCATTAGGAAGATGGTCATTATGGCAAGTATGATCGCTAAAGGTGTTCCACACTTTAAATAGTCTTTCAGTTTATATCCACCTGGTTCAATGATCATGATCTGGCAGGGAGCTGCCATTGGGGTCATGATGGAAATGCAGCTTGCTGTAAGAACGCCTACTACTGCTGCTCTCGGATCTACGCCTATTTTTATACAAGCAGAAGTCACCAGAGGGATAAAGATTGTCAGAGTCGCAAGGTTTGACATTACCTGTGTAAGGATAAACGGGATCATGAAGAAAACTGCCATGATCACGTATGTATTTGTATTATTTCCAATGATTTTAATCATCAGATCTGCAACCACTTCACCGGCACCGGTTACTTTGATCGCATCAGATAATGCAAGCACACCGGCAAACAGAAAAATTGTTGGCATATGGATGGATTCCAGTGCTTCCTTCTCAGAAAGTACACCGGTAAGGACCAGAAGTACTGCACCGATACAGGCGATCAGATACATATCAATCCCTATAACATTTTCCAGCAGCATCAGACCAATACTTCCAAGAATGATAACCATGGCTATTTTTTCTTTTAAAGGACTTAATTTTGAATCTGCAGTGTTCTGATGAACATGATCCTGAAAACTATTGTTATCAATATCCGGCATTAATTTGTATCCGACAAAAACCATATAAGCAATAGCCACTGCCAAAAGCGGGATTCTTGCAATTGTGAAATCCCATACGTGTAATGTTTTTGTTGCTCCGGCCTTTAACATTACATCATTCCATGTCATATTACTGGCACCCTGGCCAAGGAACGTCATGGATGTTGCAATATTGGCACACGCCATTGCCGGATAAAGAAGTTTACTTCGGCTGGTACCAATATCATTTGCAATACCAACAAGAAGAGGGATCATAATAGCGGCTGTTGCTGTTGCACTTGTTACTGCGCCCAGAAAAGAAGCTGCCAGACAGGAAAGAAAAATCAACATTCTGGGATTATCTTTGTAACGTACTACCAGATTCTGAGCTTTATCGATCAGACTTGTCTTTGTAAGACCGGCTCCTATCACGAACATAGCTACAAACATAACAACGTTTGTATTTATAAATCCGCTGAAAGCCTCTGCCGGCGTCATAACTCCCGTCATGATAAGAGCAAGAATAATTCCTGATGCAATTACTGAAAAGGGGATTTTTCCTGTCATAAATGCAACCAGCGTTGCAAGCAGGATAATCAGGGTGATTTCTAATGGTGTCATAACTCTCTCCAATACCGTTTAATTTCATTAATAATATCATACTCCAGAGAATGCCCAAAGTACAGTTCCGCATTTTCAAGATATATT
>CAVCYJ010000070.1:0-12906 GCA_963605995.1 Holdemanella biformis
AAACATTAAAAAATCCTTAGTTTTTAAGGAAAAAAGACTTGACTATATAGGGAGGAAAAAATATGTATAAAAGAGAATCAGCAGGGAATCAGAAAAGAAAAATAATAACAGTGATCGTTGGTGCTATTCTAATGATTTTTCTGATGGCATTATCCGGAAGCAAAAATATTTACGCTGCCAGCAGACCACTCAGTGATGGATATTACATGATTCAGTCAGGTAACAGTAGTTTACGTGTGTTGGATATCAATAATTACAGTCTGAATAATGGAGGTAATCTGGAAATATACCAGAAAAATCAGACGACAAATCAGATTTTTTACGTACAGTACAGAGGTTATGGATATTATTCTATCAGAGCTGTGCATTCAGGATTATATCTGCACAGGAAAGAAGATGGTAATGTTCATCAGTGGAGCGGATACAGTTCATCAAATGCGCAGTGGGCATTTGAGAGCAGTGGGTATTATTATTATGTCAGAAACAGAGCAACAGGAAAATATCTTGATAATGCAAATGGAAGTACATCTTTAGGTAATAATGTAAGGCTTTACTATCAGAATTATACAAATGCACAGAGATGGAGATTTATTCGTGTAAGTAGACCTTCATTTACATTGAAAGTAACAGAGAATAATGCACCTAAGGGTTTTTATTCACGTTCAAGTTCATTAAGAGTATCTGGAAGGGTTACATCTAATTATCCGGTCACCAAAATGGTTATGGAAGTATATAATACAAATGGAAGCAGAACATATGCAGGAAGAGAAGGAAGTCCCAACACTAAAGATTTTACCTACCAGTTTACATTGGATTTCTCAAAACTTAAAGAGGAAACGTATTATTATCGCAGGAGTTAGAGTCTTCGGCATAAAAGCAGAAGGCTCTTTTTAAATCTTTTCATCCAATCATATAAATCTACGCTTTATTTGTCATGAGTGAAGCAATAAACAGAGAGTTGAGACTCGCTCACTTTTTCTGGAACTCCAGGACAATATTGCTGATCAGTTCGAGTTGTTTCGGAGATAAAGCCTTCAGTGATTCCATTAATTCATTAAGGGTATGCGGAGTCTGTGATTTCTCATCAAAGAATTCCTGTGGGGTGATCTGGAGATAATCGCATATATAGAAAAAAGACTGCATGGATGGAAAAGCCTTTTTATTCTCAATCCTGTTTATGTAACTGCAATTCTGTCCGATAGACAGACTCATTTCCCGGGCAGAAACCTGTTTATCCTCCCTGAGCCGGGACAAACGTTCAGCAAAATTTTCTTCATTTATCATAATATAACCTCTTTTTCTGATATTATATGACATTTGCTGACTTGCTATAGGATATCAAAAGCGTTTTGTTACAATAAAAAAGATATACAATAACTTGATTGCGATCAAGCTGAAAATTTGCTATTTACTATGCAATAGAATATAATCAAAGAAACTGTTCACTTATAGTGATATTGTCGACGGATGAGTTGATTTTTTTGATTTTGTCAGACAATATTTACAATGAAAGCAGGAAATTTGCCTGGTTCTGTGAAAAAGTGGATAGTAATATTATACTTTTTATAAGATATATAAAACTATATTTCAGATATAATAAGACTGATAAAACCCTGAATCTGAAAATCTAAATCAGGAATCAAAACTGAGTGGAGTCACCGGTAATTCTATAAAAAGTATACAGGACATAAATGAGAACATACATAAGGGGGAAGGCACATGATCTACAAATGTAAAATGTGTAAAGGTGATCTGGAAATCATTGACGAGGAGAATGGTCTCTGCGAGTGCGAATACTGTGGAAGCCGACAGACCGTTCCGCTGGAAAATAATGAGAGAAAAGCGGAACTCTATAACAGCGCCAATCAATACCGTAAAAATAATCTGTTTGACAGAGCCGCAGATGTTTACAGCAGCATGGTGAAGGAATTTCCGAACGAAGCGGAAGCATATTGGGGACTGGTACTGTGCAGATATGGCATTGAGTATGTGGAAGACCCTAAGACAAAAAAGATGATTCCAACATGTCACCGTACTGTACCAAAGCCCATCTTTGATGATCCGGATTATCAGCTTGCATGCCAGAAAGCCAAACCGATGGCCAGAAAGCAGCATGAAGATGAGGCTGCTGAGATAGCGGAGTTGCAGAAGAAAATTTTTCAGCTGGTGCAGAAAGAAGACCCGTTTGATATCTTTATCAGTTATAAAGAACTTGAGGGGGAAAGTGGTCAGCGTACAGAAGACAGCGTACTTGCCCAGGATATCTATTCTAAACTTACGAATGAAGGATATAAGGTATTCTTTTCCCGAATAACACTTGAAAACCGCCTGGGTGAAGACTATGAACCAATCATTTATTCAGCACTGAGAAGTGCAAAAATCATGCTTCTTGTCGGAACCAGCCGTGAACATATGAATGCACCATGGGTTCGCAATGAATGGATGAGATATCTGGCAATGATGGATGAAGAAGAGAATACAAAGACTCTGATCCCGGTATACTCCAGAATGGATCCTTATGATATCCCGCAGGAGATTAACGGACGTCATATACAGGCACAGGATGCGTCAAAAATAGGATTTTTGCAGGATCTTCTTCATGGTATCAATAAGATTATGAGCAGTAACCGAAAGAAAGTGGCACCGGTTTCAGCTGCTTCGGGAATAGGGCATGCCAGCACGGGAGGTATGATTGAGCGAGGATATATATGCCTGAAGGACAAAAACTTTAAGGAAGCAAATGATGTATTCAATCAGGTATTAAATATTGACCCACATTCCGGCGGTGCATATCTGGGGAGACTGATGATCCGGCGTGGGGTGACAGATATTGATGATCTGGAAAAAGAAACTCTGGCACTATCCGGTGAGTCAGATTATCGACATGCACTGGAATATGGAGAACCTCAGATAAAGAAAAAACTGAAGGCATTTAATGAAAAGATCATTCACGAAAATAAAGAATATGCGAAGCATGCCATACAGAATAAAATAGATGCAATGTCCAGATCAGCGCAGGAGAAGAGAGAACATATCCTGAATCTGCAGAACGAGATAAATGCTATGACCGGAAGAATGCAGTCTGAACAGGAAGTTTTAGATAAGAGTGCAAAAGCAGCGGCAGCAGGAAAGACAGCAGGTTATATCGTGCTGGCCCTGTATTTACTGCTTATACTTCCGGATACTTTGGGATATTTTGCGGAGGGTTCTTTTGGATATGGAATTTTTTGTTTAGTGTTAATGTATGTCCTTTATAGGTTTGTAGTCAAAAAATTTCTGATGCGCTTTGTCAGTAAGATAGTTGAAAAATGTATGGGAAAACCAAAGGAAGAAGTGATCACTGCTTCCATGGTAATGATTGGTGATACTCAGAGTATGATCAATGAATACACTCAGGAAATACAGGAAACTCAGGATAACGCATCCTGCATGGAACGACAGGTGCAGTCACTGAAGGATAATATGGAGGAAGTCTCAGATCGGTTATCTGTAATAAAACAGTCAGGAATCATAGAAGAACTGGAGAGAATGTCCTTTTAGACGGAGCAGCAGGTGACCATTCAGAATCAGCTGTAACGATGATGAATGGTTATGCACAGATAACAATGTGGATGATTTTATCCGCCTGACAGACATACGGGAGAGATAAGATGGGAAAATTTGCAATTATGTGTCCGAAGTGCAGCAATTATGTTACTGCCCATAACGGACTCAGAGGAATGATACAGAATAAAGTAACCTGCAACTGCGGAAATGTAATTAATGTAAAAGCTGAAAGGATGACTTCTGCAATATGTCCCAGTTGTGGAAATTCAGTAATTTATGATCAGGGAAAAAGCATCCCGACATGTCCGGTGTGCAGAAAGAAAATAGAACCGGGTGCGGGGAACAGAGTCAGTACATTCAAGTGTCCGGAATGCGGAATTGGATTAAGTGTAACGGAAGGGACAGAGCATTATACCTGTCCGGTATGTGACAACCACATAGATGTCCAGAGAGAGCTTGCAAAGACTCGCTATGCCCAACAGGGACTGATCAGTGAACTGAAATATGAAGGGGATAATAACACCTTTATATGGAAACATCCGATAGAAGATTTTACTACGGGAACGCAGCTTATTGTACATGAAAGCCAGGAAGCAGTGTTTTTTAGGGATGGTCAGGCACTGGATCTGTTCGGACCAGACAGATATACACTGGACACCCAGAATCTGCCATTAATGAATAAAATTTATCATCTGCCGACAGGAGATGCAAGGGCAACCTTCCACTGTGAAGTGTATTTCATAAATACAGCAACGATCATGGGGGTGAAATGGGGCACGGATACAAAAATCCGGGTTTTTGATCCAATGTCTGGAATGCATGTCTCTGTTGGGGCGAGCGGTGAATTTAATATTAAGGTTGCAGATTCCAGAAGATTGTTGCTTAAAAGTGTAGGAACAACAAATGGACTGATCGTTGAAGCGAAAAAACATCTGGAAAATCCAGAGGAATTTGCGAAAGCCAGACAGAAAAATGCTTATGATTCAAGACCAGGTGAGTTTAAGAAATATTTTAGATCGCTGATCACAATGAGAGTCAAAAGCTACCTTGCCAACGTAATAAAAGAAGAAGCCATCAGTATTCTTGAAATAGATGCTCAGACAGAGAGGATGTCAGAGGCACTGGGCAGGAAGATTAACGAAGGACTGGAAGAATACGGTCTGATAATGCCTGAATTCTATGTGACACGATTCCTGACACCTGAGGATGATCCGGACGATCCGATGCATGAGGAATATATGCATATGAAATCCCTGTATGCGAAACAATTCCTTAATGTTAAAGAAGAACAGGTAAAGAAAGCAACTGCGGAAGCTGCCAGAGAACGAATGGCGGTTGAGGCTCAGACGAAAGCCCAAATGAAGATCATCGGAGCACAGGGAGATGCAGAAGTGCTGAAAATCCAGAAAGAAGCGGAAGCAACAGGATATCGTATGAAAGCAGAAGCAGAAGCGGCAGAGATGAGGATGAAGGGTTATACATATCAGCAGGAAACTGCCCGTCAGGTTGGAGTAAGTGCTATGAAAAATGGACTGACAGGCGGAAGCAGCGGAGGAATCGGGGATATTGCAAGCCTTGGTATTGGTCTTGGTGCAATGAGCGGAGTTATTGGTATGACAAAAGAAGCAATACAGCCAATCACAGAAACTGTTTCTGACATGGGACAGAGCTTCAATAATGGAATAGCCGGAGCCTGGGACTGCCCCAAATGTGGACAGAGAGGACTTACCGGAAGATTCTGCCGTATATGCGGCGCGGAAAAACCACAGCCGCAGCCAATATCTGAAAATTCAGAAACATGGAACTGTATATGTGGACAAACAGGACTTACTGGAAAGTTTTGTCCGGAGTGCGGAGCGAAACGCCCGGAACCTGTAAAAAAAGAAACCTGGGATTGTGCCTGCGGACAGAAAGGACTTACTGGAAAGTTTTGTTCGGAATGCGGAGCGAAACGTCCGGAACCTGTGAAAAAGGAGACCTGGGATTGTGCCTGCGGTGAAAAAGACATAACCGGAAAATTCTGTCCGGAATGCGGTAAGAAAAGGGAGGAGTAACAGCGATGAAGCAGTCATGGAAAATACCGGCAGTTTGCGGAATATTAATGGTAGTTTTTAATGTTATTGTATTTGCTCTGCCAATTTATAAAACACCTGTAGTATGGATATCTGATATAGCTGTCGTGCTGGCGATAGCTGCACAGATACCAATATCAGGAATCGCGATGAAAGATGGAACGACAGTCACCAGTAAGGTTTATGGATGGCCAATCATGAGCGTGGGACTGCGATATCTCGGGGCGATAACAGCGTGTGCGGTTGTATTTATCCTGATTTCAGGTATTACTCGGATATTTCCGATATGGCTTCCTGTTATTGTTTATGTAGTTTTATACGGTGCGGCGGCTATCGGATTGATCGCAGCGGAAACTGCAAGGAATTATGTCGCAGAGCAGGATGTCCGCCACGAAGAAAGAACAAATTTCATGCGTAAACTGTATTCTGAAACATCAACTCTGAAGAGAAACGTAACTGACAGAGAAATGGGCTCCTGTATCAATAAGATATCAGAAGCCGTACGCTTCAGCGATCCGACCAGTTCGGCAGACGTATTCGACATAGAAGCAGAACTGTACAGCATTTTCGGTGAAATAAAAGCGTCAGTAAAAGCAAATGACACTGCAGCAGTTAAAGGCAAGTGCACAGAATTTCAACAGTTACTTGAAGAACGAAATTCCATGTGCAGGATTGCGAAGCGTAATAAGGTTTGAAACGGAGAGCTGCGGTGTAATTAATCTAAGAGGAGATTTGTATGAAAAAAAATTTTCTAATTATAAGCATATTTATTTGTCTGTTTGCATTTTCGATTTCTGCATATGCTTCAGATGGAAGAAGCACAAACTATATAAAATTGAATAAATCGACAGTGACAATGTATATTACAGAAACTACAACTATCAAAGCTACTTATAGTAATAGGAAGCTTCCTGTAAGAAAAATAGTCCCAGGTATAATGCGGATAGTTCATGGGAAAAAGTAAAAGTGCTGTATTTGTTTGTGGATATCGATAAGAATGGAACAGATGAACTTGTTATGAGATATGGCGGTAGCAGAAATACAGCAGAGGGGTCTGGATATGGAGAATCCACTACTATTTATACCATAAAAAACGGAAAAGTTGTTACTGTATTAGATCATTCAGATGTAAATCTGCTCCGGCATGATAATTTTGTGCATATTTTTAAAAACAGAAGCCGTATTGATATGGGGCTTTCTCATGGATATGACGATCATACATTCTGTAAATATTCCAACGGAAAGTTATATACCAACAGCAATACAATATGGATGACAGCTACCTCCAGTAGTTGGAGGTATAATCAGAAAAGTATCAGCCGTTCCACCTATCAGGCAAAATATAAATCTCTGACTAATAATGGAAAAGGCTATACTATGAAGGTATACGAGTAATATCTTCTAAAACAATGTATCGAAGACGAGTATGAATCACTTCAATTGACAATCGGGGAGTGGTTTAATATTGCAAAGTTCACAATAATTGGAGGTAAAACGATGACCAGTATAAAAAGTAGAATAGGTTTTGATGATTTTATAAGAGTATGGGACTGTTGAATGTGGAGAGAAAAAAATAACGGGTCGTTATTGCCCTAAATGTGGACATAGAAATCGAAATATCAATCCAGGTGGAGTACCGAATATATTCTCAGATCCGCCGGATGTAATCGCAGAACCAAGAATGTGGTCATGTTGTGGAACTTCCTGGTATTTGTGGTATAAGTATTGCCCGCTTTGTGGAAAAGAACTTAAAGATTTTTATGAATGATATGAAAATAAGAAAGAGATATTAAAAAGAAAATCAGGCTGGGAAGCTTATATTTATAAATATTCAAATGGCAATCTGAAAAAAATACTCTCTCTAAATTACGATAACTATACGATAAAAAATGGAAAGCAGACAATCACTTACAGAAAGAATGGAAAGAAATGTTCAAAGAAAACATATGAGAAGTATGTGAAGAAATACGCGTTGGGAAAAGAGATATCTTATCAATATATATGAGTATGTGAGGAAGTGAAGTAATGTTGGGTATAATATCCGGCTATTTTTCAGTAATGAATCATTTTAAGTGGCGATCGGAGTATGATATGAAGAAAGAAAAAAGATTGAAAAATAAAAAAATCGTGAAGAGTATGATTTTATCAATAATAATGTTGATATTATTTACGGTACAGCCATATGGAGTAACGGTACAGAACGTAAAAGCATCCGGCAAAGCAACGAAAACGTATGAATATGGATTTAATATTAATGATACTGGGAGATGGACAGGGAAAGCCTACAGGCAAATAAAAATATATCCGGTTTCATCTTCAAAACTGAAAATAACATATCATTATTTAAACGGAAGTAAGAAAGATGAAACTTATACAGCAAATAAGGTAAGTACATATGATTATGAATATTCTCCGAAGATATATTATTTTGAACCGGGAGCAAAAGAAAAGATTTCTTATTATCCTAAAAAAGGCATGGTAGTATTTCATGGAAGAGAAGAAGGAAAATCTTACTATTTTGAGAAGCTATCTTCAAAAGAAAAAACAACGGTAAAGAAACTGATTAAGAACTTGAAAACAGGTTCGTGGTGGGGAAAGTCTTTTAAGTATTCCATTGGTATTTATGAAAATTATGTCCTGGTTGCAAATACATATGGAAAGTTGGTCGGAATATATGGCATAGGATCTGCAAAACAGACTTCATATGGATATTTTATAAATATTATGGGCTATAATAATTATCGTTGGTACAAATCAATGCCAAATAAACTACAGTGTTATTCTAAAGCAAGTGGCTCTGCCGGTCGCAAGACGACAGAGGATTTCTGGAAATTCGGATGTTAGATTTTTTTTGAAGATTGCAATAAGTTATTTATCATTTGTTTACCGGAATCTGTCGAAAACTTTTCCTTGTAGAATCTATCTGTTTACGTTATAATGAGTCCATAGAGTTCTTCCGCTTCGGAAAGGACGGAAGAATGGCAACCAGAAAATTTAAAGATCTGACAATCAGGGATGCTTTTATGTTTGCAGCGGTGATGTCTGACCCTGAGATCTGTCGCAGAGTATTGGAACTGGCATTGGGAATACCTATATCAGAGGTACATATCCAGACGGAGAAAACCATGGCATATCACTCGGAATACCACGGCGTTCGTCTGGATGTGTATGCGGCAGATGCAAACAGGACACGGTTTAATGTGGAGATGCAGGTTACCCTGCAGAAATTTCTTCCCAAAAGGAGCCGATATTATCATGATCAGATAGATATGGATGCATTACTGACAGGAGATTCTTATGAGAATCTTCCAGATACGTATGTTATCTTTATCTGTGACTTTGATCCATTTGGAGATGATCTGTATCGATATTCAACAGGAACATACTGCGGGGAAACAGGGAATCCTGTGGATGATGGAGTTGAGACGATTTATCTCAATGCACACGGGAAGAATAGAGAGGATATTCCGGAAGAATTACTCCAGTTTCTGGACTATGTGAAAAACACCGGGCGAACAGAAAATATTTCCACAGAGGATCCATTTGTCAGACATCTGCAGAATACGATTGATAACATCAAGCTGGATCGTGGGATGGAGGAGCGGTATATGCTTTTGGAAGAAATGATGCAAAAAGAAAGGCAGGAAGGATACGCAGAGGGAAGACAGGAGGGAAAACAGGAGGGAAAACAAGAAGGAAAACGTGAGATGATACTTCAATGTCTCCTGGGCTCGCTGGAATCCAGGTTTTGTATTTCTGCCAGATTAAAGCAAAAATTTGCTTCTGAAACAGATCCTGATAAACTTAACGCATGGTTTCAGCTCTCACTGAAAGTTACATCTCTTGAGGAATTTGAAGAAAATATGTGATTTCTGTCCATGTCTTTGGAGATGGACGGAAATCTTTATCAAAAATCTTACGCACATCTGTAAGTTCTATACCCAAATCGGGTAATTATCAGAAAGTTGTTATTATATTAGGAAGAAGCAGAAGAACTCTTTTTAAGCCTTTTGTTCGGGATTCTGTTTATGTGTCTACAATTATCTCCGATAGACAGACTCATAAAAAAATATACAATAATTGATTTGAATCAAGTAAAAAATTTGATGTTCTCTATAGGGGCGATTATAATAAAAATGTAAGTGCTTAATTTTCAGGTCTCACTATATTACAACAAAAAAACGATCTTATTCAGAAGCAGATTCAACTATTGCGCAGTCAAAAGCGAAAGTCAGAGCATATAAGATTGTAAATGGAAAGAGAAAATATAGCCATGGTCTAAGACGAAAGTGTCTGGACGCTGGTGATGAAACATAAGAAAAAAATTTCAAAAGAAAGAGTCTGTGAAAAAACAATGTGAAACAAGAGGCAGAATATGAAAAAGAGGAACAAAGAAATGCATAAAAAACCTGAGTTAATTGTTATGCTGACTTACAATGATGTTACTGTAAGCAATGCATATGAAGTATTTGAACAATGCAGGAATACAAAAGCTGCATACTGGGGATTTAAAGAAGAAGGCCTGCCATTGGAGCAAATGAAGAAGCTGTATTCTTATATGAAATCCTGTGGAAAGACAACTGTTCTGGAGGTTGTGGCTTACACAGAAGAGGAATGCCTGAAAGGGGCTGAAATGGCTGTGGAATGTAACTGTGACATTTTAATGGGAACAGTTTTCTCTGATTCGGTAAATGATTTCTGTAAAGAAAATCATCTGAAATATATGCCCTTTGTAGGAAAGATTACACAAAGACCTTCTGTTCTTGATGGCAGGATTGCACAGATGGTCGCAGAAGGAAAAGAATATCTGAAAAAAGGTATCTATGGAATTGACCTTTTGGGGTATCGATATGTTGGAGATGCAGTACAGCTGAACAGAAACATTACTTCAGAAATAGATGCCCCAGTCTGTATTGCGGGTAGTGTAAACAGTTATCAGAGATTGAAAGAGATAGCGGAGACAAATGCGCGCTTTTTTACAATTGGGAGTGCTTTTTTTGATCATGTTTTTGGAAATGATATCGCAGAACAGATTAATAAAGTAGTTACATACATGGAGAATCTAAATGCTTAGAAATTTTTATCCGGGTTGTCGTGTGAAGAATGTTTTTCAGATCGATTACGCAGAGCTATATGAAAAAGGATATCGTGGAATTCTGTTTGATATAGATAATACACTGGTGCATCATGGAGATGATTCAACGAAGGCAATAGACAGTTTGTTTCAGAGAATCCATCAGACGGGATTAAAAACAGTTATGCTTTCCAACAACAGTGAAGACAGAATCAAACGTTTTATCAGAAATATTGATACACTTTATGTAGCAGATGCCGGAAAGCCGAATATTAGCGGATATCTGAAAGCGGTTGAATTACTGCATTTACAAAAATCGGAATGTATATGTGTGGGAGATCAGATATTTACAGACATATATGGCGCAAACAAATGTGGAATAGACAGTATACTGGTTGATTTTATCCGGCTGCCGGAAGAAAAGTGGTTTGGCAAAAGGAGAATACTGGAAAAAATAATATTAAAGTGCTGTGATATCCAAAGAGGCGGAAAATGGGTCTGAAAAATTTTTACTGACAGGAGACAAAAAATGCTGTGGAATAGAAATAAGCTGTTTTGCGATATTAATCCAACGTGCTATAAGATTTCTTTACAGAAAGAAATTGCAAAACGTCATGTGCAAAATATGCTGAGTAAAGAAAAATTTGCGGGAAAAATCAGTAATAAGAAACTTCCCAATCTTGTATCGAAATATCATTCGCATCTGATAAAAAGAGGAAAGGGAATTGATCCGGTTTTGCAGGAAAATAAAGCAGTTAACATTGCACTTGCAAATAAAACAATAAATGGGATTATGATTTATCCAGGGGAAACTTTTTCTTTTTGGAAACAGGTTGGAAAAACTACAAAGAGAAAAGGATACAGAGATGGGCGTGTGATCATAAAAAATAAGCTTATACCGGGAACAGGAGGTGGGTTGTGTAATCTGGGAAACACTATACACAGACTGATATTGCACAGCCCTTTGACAGTAACGGAATTTCACAGCCATTCAGATGCCCTGGCACCGGATGAGGGAAAAAGAGTTCCGCTCAGTTCCGGGACTTCAGTTTTTTATAATAATGGAGATTACAGATTTAAGAATAATACAGATCAGGCTTTTCAGCTTCTTATATGGTGTGAAAATGAGCAGCTATGTGCAGAATTGCGAAGTGAACATCCGATAGAATATGCATATCGCCTTGTGGAAGAAGGACATCATTTTCAGAAAGAGGGAGAAAAATATTACAGAGTTTCAAAGATATATAAAGAAACGTTAGATAAAGAAACTCAAAAGCCTGTTTACAGGGAATTGGTTCTGGACAATCATTCGGAGGTTATGTATGACTATGAGCTGATTCCGAAAGAGGAAAGGCGAGGAAAAATTACCTGACTTTTTTGCATTGCCTGTTAAAGATTTCCTTATTTCTTATTATCCTAAAAAGGTATGGTAATATTTCATGGAAGAGAAGAGGGAAAATCATACTATTTTGAAAAATAATTATCGTTGGTACAAATCAATGCCAAATAAACTACAGTGTTATTCTAAAGCAAGTGGCTCTGCCGGTCGCAAGACGACAGAGGATTTCTGGAAATTCGGATGTTAGATTTTTTTCCTGAAGATTGCAATGAGGTACATATCCAGACGGAGAAAACCATGGCATATCACTCGGAATACCACGGCGTTCGTCTGGATGTGTATGCGGCAGATACAAACAGGACACGGTTTAATGTGGAGATGCAGGTTACCTTGCAGATATCTTCCTTCTGTTCTCAAAATATACAAACCGGTCAATGGCATCCAGAATATCTTTAAAGGTATCTCTGGGTGCTTCTTCTATATAGGTTCTGAGAATTTCGGTTTCATTTTTACGGTATCTTCCGTAGAAAATATCATAAAGATTGTGCCCGCGGAGACAGATACGGATTTCTTCCATATGCTGTCTGATATCTTCTGTGTCTGAAAGCGAATGACCGATTACTTCTGTGAGATGCTGACCGCTCTTTAATCTGTACAGATATTCATTCCACTTTTCCAGCAGGATTTCGTAGAAGTCATCTTCACTTTTTACCACTCCGATCTTTGCCATTACCTTTGGATTAAGGAAATAATTCTCGAAGGAATAATACTTCAGGATCAGAACATTTTCCCGGGTTACACGCGGAAGTTTGTCCATATCTGTTGATGCTAACTTCAGATGGCAATACAAAGACCTTGTTGCCTGTCGCTGAGTT
>CAVCYJ010000071.1:0-12872 GCA_963605995.1 Holdemanella biformis
AGCTGCAAAGAGATGACATCATGAAAGAAAGGATTTTATAAATGAAAAAGCTTTTAAGAAATATTATGATCGGAGTGATTGTGATCGGAGCTGTTGCGGGTTTGGCTGCATTTAAGGCAGATGACAACAAAGCCTATGCAAAACAGCTTATGACACAGGATGCGGTTACGATAAAAAATACAACCCCGTTTGAGCTACAGGAGCTTACAATTCTGTATAATAACGAAAACGAAACTACCACAGATATAATAAAACCCGGAGAATCTGTGACAGCAGAGATCCCGGAGGATACAAAACCGGCTGTTTCAGTAAAAATTACCGGCAGCACAAAAGGCGGCATGAAGCTGGCGGGATATTTTACAGGGCTGATCAATAATGATACCTGTTTTATCGTTTATCTGGATGAAGATATGACTTTGGGTATAGATTCCAATATTGTGGATGTATGAATATAATAGATGAATAAAGCGGCTGGCTGATCGAAGAAAATGAGTTGATCAGCCAGTTTTTTGGTGCAGATAACAATAAAATAATAAAAAAATAGAAATAAATGTCACGCATACCATATTAATCCACGAGCAAATTATATATACTAAGTACATCAAATACACAAGGAGGAAATTGAAAATGAAAGCGGTAATTGCAATTGATTCATTGAAAGGAAGTTTAAGTTCCATGGAAGCAGGCTATGCCATCGCGGACGGAATCCGCAGAGTTCATGGTCAGGAGGCTGAGATCGTAGTAAGACCTCTGGCAGACGGAGGAGAGGGAACTGTAGAAGCGTTAGTAAGCGGGATGAATGGAATGACACAGAACGTAATGGTAACAGGGCCTCTTGGAACACCGGTGAACTGTGAATATGGAATCATTGAAAGCAGCCACACCGCAGTGATCGAGATGTCCGGTGCGGCAGGAATCACACTCGTTCCGGATGAGAAACGCAATCCTCTTTACACCACAACCTATGGCGTAGGAGAAGTGATCAAAGATGCCATTGCCAAAGGATGCAGACGTTTTATTGTAGGAATAGGCGGAAGTGCTACGAATGATGGTGGTATCGGAATGCTTCAGGCGCTGGGATACGGTTTTCTGGATAAAGAAGGAAAACAGGTACCTTTCGGTGCAAGAGGACTTGAAGTGCTGGCAGAGATTACAGATGAATATGTACTTCCGGAACTTGCAGAATGTGAATTCCGTGTTGCATGTGATGTAACAAACATCCTGTGCGGAGAAAATGGCTGCAGCGCAGTGTTCGGTCCGCAGAAAGGTGCAACTCCATCTATGATCATGCAGATGGACAAATGGCTGGAAAACTATGCCGCACTTACAGAGAAGAAATATACAAAAGCCAATGCACATCAGGCAGGTACAGGTGCCGCAGGCGGACTTGGCTTTGCATTCTTGAGTTTTACCAATGCTGTTCTGGAGTCCGGGATCAAGATCGTCTTAGAAGAAACCGGACTTGAAAAATATATGGAAAATGCAGACATCGTAATTACAGGAGAGGGTCGTCTGGATGGTCAGACTGCAATGGGTAAAGCACCGGTTGGAGTTGCCCGTCTTGCAAAGAAACATGATATTCCTGTCATTGCTTTCGCCGGAAGTGTAACAAAAGAAGCCGTTGCCTGCAACCAGAACGGAATAGATGCATTCTTCCCGATCCTCAGAGGAGTAGTAACACTGGAAGAAGCCATGAAACCGGAAAATGCAAAAGCAAACATGACAGATACTGTAGAACAGGTATTCCGTCTGATGTTAACAGATATATACGATCAGAAATTCATATGAGAAACAGCACCCTGATAATCAGCCTGTCCGGATAAAATATCTTCGAAAAGTTCTGTGGCTTTTTAAAACTATATTTTGCGAACAAAATATATAGAATGTTGCGATAAAAAAGGAAACTGACAGATAGCCATAAGTGCCATCTGTCAGTCTGTCACAGTTTCCCGGCCAGATATAACAGAACCGCATCCTTAAATTTACGCGGGTTTAATCCGGTTTTTTTATAAATATGGTTCAGCTTATACTGAAGTGTGTTTTTGTGCAGAAATAACTGTTCACTGGTATCATGCAGAGACATATCCTGCTCAAAATAAGTGTTGATAATATGGAGTTCTTCTTCTGTGAGACTTGTGATCGTCCGGGAGAGGAACTCCTTTCTTTCCTCCTCGCCCATTCCGGAGAATATGAGCTCCAGCATAAGATCATCAAACACTACGAAAGCTTCCACAGTGTCTGCAATACTTTTTAAAGCAGTGCGTGCAGAAGAACAGGAGTCTGCAAGCTGGTAGACAGAGGTGCTTTTTCCGATTGCGATTTTCAGAAGTACTTTATTATCCTCGGCAAACTGCTTCAGAACAAAAGAGTTTTTTTCAAAAAGTTCTGTATCCACAATTGCCAGATACTCATTTGGATAATGAAAGGTATACAGATTTATCGGGAACATGGAAAACATCTGGATTACTTTCTGCTCAAGAAGCGACAGATTTGCCGTATTGTACCGGGTGTTTATCTGGATTAAAACCAGTCTCTTGGGAGTCTGGACATTGATACCGAATTCTTTCAGCAGTTTATGCACATAATCCATATTTCTGTCAGTGTTATCGGTTCGGGTCAGAGAGTCGATGAGATACTGCCGCTTATCATTCTGACTGCGGCTGATCATATTCAGCTCCTGTTCGCGGATCAGAAGATTGGTAATGCGTTCTGCCAGATGGACATATTTCCTCACAGTATCCGGCTCACCGGTGATGCCGATCACTGCGAGGAAAGACTGATTATGATAGACCGGCATATTGATACCTTTTTGAATACCATAAAAACTGTTGTCAGAAGATACCTCGATCGTGTTTCCGGTTACTGCGGCTTTCTGCCCGATCTCATGGAAAGTTCCGATCCTTTTTTGGTTTGTACTTGCAAAGATGACTCCGGACTGATCAATAAAATTGATATCCTGTCCGCAGACATCTTTTACAGTATTTACAATCTGCATGGCAAGGGAGTGGTCTATTTTTACCTGCATGATATCTTTTGTTTCCTCCGGGTATATCAGATCGTGATCACATAAGCTCTGTTTCCCTTGTAAGGAGGTCGTCCGTCGACTCCGCTCAGATCATAGCTCATACGATAATAACGTTCGATATTTCCGGTGCCTTTTGCCCAGTTGGGATCGTAAACTTTTCCTTTGATCTCTGCCCATCCGTGACCGCCGGAGGAAATGACCTTTGCCTCAACGCCTACTGCATTTGCCAGATATGCAAATGCGGAAGCAAATGCGAAGCAGTCACCGTGTCCGCGGTAAAACATATCCTCTGCATAACTGACATCCCAGTTGGAATAATAGTAGCGAAAATCGTAATCATTACCTGCTCCGCCGTATCCGTAGCTGATCGCCTTCAGATAGCATTTCCAGAGCTTTTCTGATTTGGACATACTTGCTTTTGTTACACGATGCATAACCTGATTTGCTGTGACCATAAGATTCAGCTTACGTTTTTCTTCGCTGTTGTAACTTGCTTTTCCGCTTTTGGTAAGGTAAATCCCGTTAATGCGACTGGAAGTTACCATATAAGCGTAGGAACCATTACGGACCTGGAAGAAATAATAATTTCCGTTTATTTTCTGCCAGCCATTCTGCTGGATTCCTTTTGCGTTAAAGTAGTATTTCTTTCCACGGATTGTAACCAGTCCTTTTACAGTATGACCGGTGTTGTCGTAATAATAGATATTGCCGCTGGCTTTGCGGTCAAACTTATTACGGATTTTGGATGCTGCAAGTATTGATGTCGGGAACAGAAGGCTGCAGCAGACAGCAATCAAAATTGCTGAAATTGAGAATCTCTTTAACTTTTTCATAAAATACCTCCGTTAGTGTAAAAACAGGCATATTATCACAGATCTGACATGAAAAATGCCTGTCCCAAATTCATCGCTGAAAGCGAGCTTCAATGGTTTTGAATGATTATTGTGAGTGGTGATATATGTATTATATAAGACCATTTGGTTTTGTGCAATATGAATTTCCAAAACGGGTTGGCTGTTGCGCGGATACTGTTTGTGGTGTATAATTAAGCGCAATAGGCTTTGTAATGGCTACGGGGCATGGAGTGAAAAGTAACTCTGTAATTCAGGCAAGGATATAAGGTGGATAATTTTGAAAAAAAAGATAGAAGAACTATTAAGCGGCAAATTCAGATATAAGCATCCTCAGCTTCTTTTTTCACAGGATAAGATTGAAGTAACGCTGAAAGCAGGAGATGTGTATAAAGGAGTATTAGATTTTGGAGCGGAGGATAATCAGCGGATCCGGGGATATATTACCTCTTCTGACAGACGGGTGGTACCAGGGATTGAAAAGTTTTCGGGAACTGCTGTAAGATTGCAGTATGGTATAGACGGAGCAGGAATGCTCCCGGGAGAGAAGCATGAGGGCTGGATCTGCTTTACTACTGATATCGGAGAATATAAGCTGCCGTTTCTGATCAGGGCAGAGAAGGCAGAAGTGAAGAGTGCAGCCGGTGAAATACGGGATATGGATACCTTTGTAAAAATTGCAAAGGAGGATTTTAAGGAAGCATATCGTGTTTTTACAGACCGCAGCTTTGAAATCCTCTTAAAAGATGCAGACAGGACAGAGCAGGCACTTTATAAGGGATTTTCCAGACAACCGGTAACTTTTCAGCACGTAGAGGAATTTCTTGTCGGAACAGGAAGAAAGAAACCGGTAAAGATTGAATTGAAAACAGACCATAACAGCTTTTATGGCATCCGTGAGTCTGTAAGAGAGTCGTTTGCTGTTCAGAAGAGCGGATGGGGACATCTCAGGCTGGAAGTGGAAACCAGAGGAGATTTTCTGGAGGTTTCCAGACCTGTGATCACGGATGAAGACTTTATTGGCAGCTATTATCAGGTAGACTATGTGATACACAAAGAGTATCTGAAAAAAGGACGCCAGTTTGGGGAAATCATTGTACGGAGTCCTTATCAGCAGCTGACTTATCGGATCACTGCAGCTGTGGAGCCTCAGGTGCAGCTGAGGACAGAAGTTCGTGTAAAGCAGCATAAACTGGAACTGCTTCGTGACCTGCTGGAATATTCCTGCGGGTTAATGGAATGCAAAGTCTGGACAGGCAGCAGCAGATTTGTACTTAATCAGCTGAGGGAAGAAGGCTGTGCTTATCCGGAATTTCAGATTTATGAGGCGTACATTTCTTATGAAGAAGGAGATATAGAGCATTCCAGGGAAATCCTGAAGAAATTTAAGGACACAAATTTTACCAGAGAAAATCTGGAACTGGCCGGTGCTTATCTGTACCTGTGTGTGCTGACCGGATTATATAAGGATAAGGAACAGGCTGCCAGACGTCTGCGGAATTTTTTTCTGCAGAAAGAAAACAGTTTCCTGTTGTTTAAACTATGGCTGGAGATGAGCCGGGAGAATCAGAATTCGGCTTCCAGAATCGTATTTATGATGGAAGAACTTTTCGAAAAGGGATGTACAAGTCCGTTTCTTTATCTGGAGGGATGGAAATATATCAGCAATGATACTTCACTTCTGCACAGGCTGAACAGTTTCTGGACACAGGTTTTTCTGCTTGCAGGACACAAAAATCTTCTTACAGAGGAACTTGTAATGAGATTTGCTTATCTTACAGGGTATGAGAGAGAATTCAGTCAGAGTATGTACAGGGCACTGGTGATGGGATATGATGCCTTTGAGGATGAAGATACACTGGAAGCGATCTGCAGATATATTATGCTCGGAAATCCGAGAAAACAGGAATATTTCAGATGGTTTTCACTTGCAGTAGAGAAGGGAATCCGACTGACAAGATTGTATGAATATTATGTGGAAACTATGGATACGTCTTATCAGAGAGAACTTCCCAAACCACTCCTGATGTATTTCACATATAACAATACGTCTCTTGGAGATGATAAAAAAGCGTTTATCTATGCGAGTATAGTGGGAAACAGGGAAAGACAGCCTCAGACATATGCGGATTACAGGGATGATATGAAGATTTTTGCCATGCGAAAGGCGAGAGAAGAGCGAATGAATGAGAATTATGCGACTCTTTATCAGGAATTTCTGGGTGATCCGAAAAATGAAAATCAGGCAGGACTGATTGCGAAGAAAATGTTTACCTACAGGCTCTACTGTGATGATAAAAAAATACGATATGTGATCGTCCGTCACGAACAGCTCAGGGAAGAGGAAATCTATCCGTGTATTCATGGAGTTGCATATCCCCGTATTTATACGGAGGATGCAGTGATTTTGTTCCAGGATGAGAAACAGAGACGTTATGCGACAACCGTGGATTATAATATCAGGAAATTATTTGATGAACGCAGTCTGATTGACAAGGTTCTTGCTTATGATATCAGAGAGAAGGGGCTGGTTCTTCACTGCTGCGAAAATATGGAGCCTGATTCGCAGAATCTGAAGATATTCCAGAGGATTCCGGACGAAGAGGAATTCTCAGAGAAATATCAGAAAAATATCAGAGAGAAGCTGCTGCTGTATTATGCCGGGCATATCGGGGAAGAGGATACGGACAGTTATCTGCAGCAGATGGATTATAAGAAGTTTGCAGATGTTGACCGGACCGGGCTTCTGGAAATACTGATCGACAGAGGATTATATCCACAGGCCATGGCAATTGTTACGGAATATGGTTATGAGGGAATACGCACAGAAAGCCTGCTTAAACTTACGAGCAGAATGCTGACACGTGTTAATATGGAAGAGGATGATGAACTTCTGGCTCTTGCATCTGACGTTTACAGACATGGAAAATATGATGAGGTGATTCTGAAATATCTGATGGATTACAGATCTGGTCCGATCGATGAGCTGATGGCTGTGTGGGAAAGCGCGCAGGGTTTTGAGATGGATACCTATGAACTGGAAGAGAAGCTTCTGGGTCTGTTGATGTTTACTTCAGACTACCGCAGAGAAGGAGAGAAGCTTCTGGAGGATTACGTGCATCACAGTGGAAAAGAACGGATCAGGGGAGCATATCTTACGCATATGGCATACGGGACATTTGTAAAAGAATACCCAATGGGTGAGTTTGTGAGAAATCAGCTTGAGTATGTATATAAACAGAACTGGCCGGTAGATTTTATATGCAGTCTTGCTCTGTTGGAGGCTTACTCTAAGGAGAAGAGCCTGGATGAAGGGCAGCTGCGAAATGTGAAGGAAATTTTGCAGAATTGTATAAGGAAAGATATGCGATTTGCATTTTTTAAGCGATTTCCGGTATCTGTGCTGAGTCCTTATCAGCTTGATGATAAGACCTTTGCTGAGTATCATACAGACCCGGAGGCGAGGGTGACTCTTTTCTATACGCTCGATGCAGGTCTGGGAAATCAGCTGAAGTATCAGACAGAGCCGCTTCATAATCTGTATGAGGGTGTTTTTTCAAAAACATTCACACTGTTTTACGGTGAAAGCCTGAGGTATTATTTTAAATCTGAAATGGGAGATCAGGTAAAACAGACACAGGAATGTGTGATCACTATGAATAAGATTGAGGGGGCACCTGTAAGTAAATACCATATGATCAATCAGATGCTTTCCGCACGCAGACTGGGCAAGGATACGGAGGTACTGTCCAAGGCAAAAGAGTATCTTCGACAGGAACAGTTTGTACAGAATATGTTTGTGATAGAGATGGAATCGAAAGAACCCGAAACTCTGAAATCAGGAGGAGCAGATGAACGAAATTCGTGATTTAATAGTAGGAATTGATTTTGGCAGGAAATATTCCCAGATATGTTATTATGACCGAAAGGGAGATGAAGCCAGATCTCTTTCCATGAAGGTGGGAGGAAATCAGTATGAAGTACCATGCTGCCTGTGCTGGAGACCGGATCAGAAGGACTATTGTGCAGGACTGGAAGCGGAATATTTTGCACGCGAAAAGGGCGGGGTCATGATTGCGGATGTTTACGGAATCTGTGAAAAGAAGGACTCTGTTATGGTAGAGGGAAAAGAACTTGCACCATGGGAAATCCTTGCACATTTTCTGCAGGGAATGCTGAAATTTCTCGGAGTAACCGAACTGTTTAAAAATATAAAGTGTGTTGCCGTAACCTTGCCGCAGCTGAGTGCGATTCAGGTTGACAATTTTCAGAAAGCGTTTGAAGTCATGGGATTTTCTCGTGAGAAATATATGCTTCTGGATTATGGAGAGAGCTTTTTTTACTATATACTGACTCAGAAAAGAGAAACCTGGAACCGAAGCGTAGCATGGTATGAATTCCGGCCTGACAGAGTTGCTTTCAGAAAGCTGACCATGAACGGTACAGTAAAACCGGTTGAAGTGAAACTGGAGGAGCCGGTAGATGTTCTTCTGCCGGAAGATGGGGAAGAGAGAGATTCCGAATTTTGCAGATTTGTGCAGAAAACTCTTGGCAAAGATCTCTTTTCGAGTATCCAGATTACCGGAGAGGGATTTTCTCAGGATTGGGCAGAACAGTCAGTCAGATTGCTGTGCTACCAGAAACGAAAAGTATTTTATGGGAATAATTTGTTTGCAAAGGGAGCCTGCTCCGCAGGAAAAGAGACACTGGAGAATCGTGACCTGAAAGGCTACCGTTTTCTGAGTGAGTCGCTGGTTTCGGCTGATGTGGGAATGGAAATGAGGGTGATGGGTTCTCCGACCTATTATCCGCTGATCAGTGCCGGAAAAAACTGGTATGACAGTAATGCATCCTGTGAATTTATCCTTGATGATACAGAGGAACTGGTTTTCGTGGTCAGCACATATGACAGGCCGGAAAAGAGAAAGGTGGGCATGATGCTGCCGGGGCTTCCATCGCGCCCCAACAAGACAACCAGACTCTGGCTGGAATTGCAGTATATTTCTGCATCGGAGTGTAAGGTAACGGTAAAAGATATGGGATTTGGAGAACTCTTTCCTTCAAGTGGCAAAAGCTGGACGGAAACTGTGGAGTGGTAAAGGAGGCAGAAGAAATGAGTGGATATATTTTATGTCAGACTAGAAAAGCTGAGAGACCTTATTTTATTGAGAATATCAGTATGAATATTTACTCTATAGAAGAACTCTGCTATTATCTTTACCATAATATTTATCTGGCAGACGCTACTGTTTTTAATGAGAAGTTATGCGACTGGCTGAATGATGAACTGAAACTTCCGGGACTGGCAGCGAAGGTGAGACAGAATCTGGTACGAAATGTAAGTGCGGGGGATATGTTGTATCCTGTCTTCAAGGAAATCAATTACCTGACATATGAAGAGATGAAAACACTTAACAGCAGGCTTACAGTCCTTGAGAAAGAACATGTGGCAGTGCGCCGGAAGAAAAAGGGAGACACGCTGATCAGGAATGGAATGTATGTAAATGCGATTCAGGTGTATCAGAAGCTTTTGGAGAGTGAGAACCTTGCAGAACAGGAAAACGGGTTTGAGGCTGCTGTACAGTATAATCTGGGCTGTGCATACAGCTATCTTTTCCAGATGGAGAAAGCAGAGGAATGTTTTATGCTGGCTTATCAGAAGGGACATTCCCTGAAAGCACTGCAGGCATATCTTCTGGCATACAGAACCACTCATGAGAAAACGGATGATGACAGGGTTCTGACAGAATTGGGAGTGGAGGAAACACTGAAAAAAGAAGTTAAAGAGAGTGTCGTGCAGGCTCTGAATATTTTTTCAGATATTCCGGAAAGGAAAATTGAAGAGAGGAACCTGGATGCACTGCTTGAAATGTTTATCAGAGAATATCATAGAAGTACGGGGTCGTGAATATCTGTTCATGAATTGCGCTTGACAGAAAGAAAAGTGTGTGATAGGATTAACGCATACTTTCACATGGTAGAGTGGCTGTGTGGTAAACAACAAAACAGATAAAGAGGAGAGATTTATCATGAAAAAGAGATCTTTGGCAGTGCTCATGGCAGGAATTATGGCAGCTTCTATGATGACAGGTGTTGTTTCTGTATATGCAGATGCTGACAGCAAGACATTAACTGTTGGATTTGATGCAGAGTATCCTCCTTTCGGATATAAAGACGATAACGGAGATTATGTTGGTTTTGACCTTGATCTTGCACAGGAGGTATGTGATAATCTTGGCTGGGAGCTTGTAAAGAAACCGATCAACTGGGATTCCAAGGATATGGAGCTGAATTCCGGTTCTATTGATTGTATCTGGAATGGTTTTACGATTAACGGACGTGAGGATGACTATACATGGTCCGATGCATATCTGAATAATGAACAGGTAATTGTTGTTGCATCCGATTCCAAGATCGAAAAACTTGAGGATCTGGCAGGCAAGAATGTGGTTGTTCAGGCTGCTTCTGCAGCATTGGATGCATTAAACAGTGATGACAACAAGGATCTGACAGCAAGTTTCGCTTCCCTGACAGAGAATCCTGATTACAATACAGCATTTATGAATCTGGATTCCGGTGCGGCAGATGCGATTGCAGTAGATATCGGTGTTGCAAAATATCAGCTTTCCCAGAGAGAAGAGGGCAAGTATGTAATCCTTGAGGAGCCGATCCAGAGTGAACAGTATGGTATCGGATTTAAGAAAGGTAACGATGAACTGAAAGATACTGTATGGGCAGAGGTCCTTAAACTCTACGATGAGGGTGAAGTTGAAAAACTCGCAGAAAAATATGAAGTTGCAGATATGCTTTGCATTGAGGACGACGATGCAGATTCAGCAGATAAGAAAGATGATGCCAAAGAGGACACTGATGCAGATGCTTCTGAAACAGAAGATACAGAGAAAGATGCGGAATAATCCGGCAGATATCTGAAATTGCTGTTTGCAGACCGGAATCTGCAGATGAGATAGAGGGCATCATAATAACAATGATACAAGAGGGCAGATTGTATAGAGCTGTCCGTATTATAAGAGTAATGGAGGGTACATTTTGTGCACCCTCTTTTCTTAATGTATTCTCGGAATCTGAGAGTACATCTTACTGTACAGGAGAAATTTTTTGGAGGAAAGCTTATGTCTTTAAGTGTAATGTTGCAGCAGCTTGCCGGTGGTATGGTTGTTTCTGTAGAAATCTTTGTAGTGACGCTGATTTTTTCACTTCCGCTGGGACTGTTGATCTGTTTTGGCAGAATGGCCAAAAATCCGGTGATCCGTGGAATTGTATCTGCCTATATATCAGTTATGAGAGGAACTCCGCTGATGTTACAGTTGATGGTGGTATATTTCGGACCATATTTTATTTTTGGGATCCGTATTTCCATGGGATACAGTCTGATCGCGGTATTTATCGCATTCAGTATCAACTATGCTGCATATTTTGCAGAAATCTACAGAGGAGGGATCGAGTCTATTTCAGCAGGACAGTATGAAGCTGCAAAGATCCTGGGATACAGCAAAATACAGACGTTTTTCAGAATTATTCTGCCTCAGGTGATCAAGAGGATTCTTCCGTCTGTGACAAATGAAGTTATCACACTGGTAAAAGATACCTCACTGGCGTTCGTAGTAGCGGTTGCGGAGATGTTTACCATTGCAAAACAGATCGCAAGTGCGCAGACGACCATGATGCCGTTTGCGATAGCGGCAGTGTTCTATTTTATCTTTAACCTGCTTGTTGCGATCGTAATGGATAAGCTGGAGAAAAAACTGAATTATTATCGTTAGCACCGGAAAGAAATAGGCATTTCCGGCAGGCTGACCCGAATGATAATTGTTTTGAGAGGAAAATTATTATGGTATTATTTGAAATGAAACACATAAAGAAGAGTTTCGGAAATCTTGACGTTCTGAAAGATATTTCTCTTCAGGTAGAGGAAGGCGAGGTTTTGAGTATCATCGGCCCTTCCGGTTCCGGCAAATCCACACTTCTCCGTTGTGCCACAGGACTTGAGGTGCCGGACAGCGGTGAGATTATCAAGCAGGGCGATGTAGGACTGGTATTCCAGAACTTTAATCTTTTCCCTCACTTTTCCGTACTGAAGAATATTACAGATGCACCGATCAGAGTACAGAAGAGAAAGAAGGAAGAGGTTTATGCGCAGGCGAGAGTGCTGCTGAAACAGATGGGACTTGCAGACAGAGAGAGTTCGTATCCGTTCCAGCTTTCGGGTGGACAGCAGCAGCGTGTGTCTATTGCCCGTGCATTATGCATGAATCCGAAGATCCTGTTCTTTGACGAACCGACTTCTGCACTTGATCCGGAACTGACAGGTGAGATTCTTAAAGTAATTAAGGATCTGGCAGCAGAGCATATCACTATGGTGATCGTTACCCATGAAATGACATTTGCAAGAGATATTTCTGATCATATCATTTTTATGGACAAAGGCCTGATTGCAGTAGAAGGAACCCCGCAGGAGGTATTTGCCTCAGAACACGCACGAATGAAGGAATTTCTGGGCAAATTCCATCAGGGATAAGGTTTTTGTGGTTGCTTTTAGAAGAATGATGTTATATAATTTCAACGTACGCATGAATGTGAGTACAGAAGCGAATTAAAAAAAGGATAAGATCCTATAAGAAACAGGAGAGTGAAGATGAGTACAGACAGATATGTAAGTCCTTTATCAGAACGTTATGCCAGCAAAGAAATGCAGTATATTTTTTCTCCGGATATGAAATTCCGTACATGGAGAAAACTCTGGATCGCACTTGCAGAGACAGAGAAAGAGCTTGGTCTTAACATTACACAGGAGCAGATTGATGAACTGAAGGCGCATGCAGAGGATATCAACTATGAAGTTGCCAGAGAACGTGAACGTCAGGTACGTCATGATGTTATGTCTCATGTATACGCATACGGTGTACAGTGTCCGAAGGCGAAAGGAATCATCCATCTGGGAGCAACCTCCTGTTATGTAGGTGATAATACAGATA